>NZ_JBXAXZ010000003.1:0-296806 GCF_056782055.1 Dellaglioa sp. CoH-57-MRSF-16
GGACATACAAAAATCCCTCCATGATTATCGGATGAAATTATATTATTTCATCTGACAACCATAAAGGGATTATTACACAAGAAATTTCTTGTTGGAACTTTTTTTCATTTGTCTTTATAGAAATTTTCAATTAATCGATTAGGTATAAACCAAATTGATGGTACAATCAGACAAAAAATTAACACCAACTCTGGTTTAATAAATACTGACATCAATCCAATAAGTGAAAAAGATAACGACACCCATGTTTTATTGTCATTTTTAATTGCTTTTGCTAAATTTGATTCAGGCCCATTTGCTCGAAGTAATTCATTAGTTAATACTACATACATAATATTAAATAATAGAAAGACAAGGCCATATAAAAAGGCAGGCGCAAATTTATTATAATGTTCACCAACCCAGCTTGTTGCAAATGGCATGAATGACATTACAAACATAAATCCAGTATTAACAATCAACACCCGCCCATTGATTTTATCCGCCAATTGAAACATGTGATGATGATTATTCCAGGTGACACCAATTAAAAAGAAACTTAATACGTAAGCTAAAAAAGTACTTTGAAGCGGTATTAAATCTGAAAATGTGTCTCCCTCTGGTGCTTTTAACTCTAAAACCATGATTGTCATAATAATAGCAACTACAGCATCTGTGAACGCTTCAACTCTACCTTTTGACATACGAACCCCCTAAATTTTTATAAATTTAGTATTACAAAGATTAGTCATTAAATCAACTAAAAATAATTCCACTTTTTAAAGATAAAATATACTTCCAACAAATATGGCAGGCATAAACTGGTAGGTTAATTTATATTTTAATGATCAACTGGGACCATATTTATCATTTATTATGTTAACTATTTCTCTTTAATTTATATATTTTAATATATTATTAGTTAATACAAATAAATTAAGGAGTTCTAGTCTATGAATAAATTAAAATGGTTTTCCGGCGGAGATGATCGTGGAAAACAGGCCGAACAAATTATTACCGATTTATTAACTGATTTAAGTACAAATAATGGTAATAATACACTTAAAATTACGTTACAAGCTTATCTCGAAGAACTAAAACAAAAACGTTCTTCTGTTCCATTCATTTTAAGTCGCATGAACTTAGATCTTTCTAAAGCCATCAGGAATGATGAACAACCTTTATCTGACAATCAATCTAAAAAATTAAAAGAGTTAACCTCTATCTCCAATATTAGATATGGTTACTAACTATATTCTTTCTTGGTTTATACCTTTATTTTAATATAAAGTTCGTAAAAAACGACTACTTACAAAAATAATCCTTTGTAAATGGTCATTTTTTGTGTCCGTAATTTCTAACAAATTAATTTATTTTTTCATAATAGACCTCTAATTTTATGGCAAAATAAAAAAGATAACTCGTCGAATCAAGTCATCTTTTCATCTGTTATGTTGAATAGGATTGTCAAAAATCACCTTAAAAACACCTTAATTTGCATTCAAACTCATTCAATCTTATTCAAACTTTTAAAATGCAAAAGTGATATTTTATAAGGCTTTTCAACCTTATTCAAACTGTAAAATGGAGATGGCGGGAGTCGAACCCGCGTCCAAGCATATTGCCACTCAAACATCTACGTTCATAGTTATACTATTTAAAATTCGCCAACCGTAGCGCCGTATAACAGGGCTAACACGTCTGACTAACCTGATTAGTCTCTTTTAACTTCTCCAGGTGGAAGAAGTTAACGTAAGTCCACTTAATTTAGGACCCAGATCTAGCACATGGACGATACTAGGAGGATCTACGTTAGAGCGCTATTAAGCAGCTAAAGCGTAAGTATTACTATTATTTTTTGCAGTTATAATTTAACTGAGCGTTTTAACGAAGACGCAAACTTCGAAACGCAATCCAAGCTCAACCTATACCTGTCGAATCCTGAACATCCCCATAACAACTATAAACATACCATATTTATCAGTTAAAATAAAGATGTAACCTGACGACTTATTCTTTGACAAAAAAATGTCATTCAACTATTGTGAAGACAGTTACTTAGAAAGGGAGTTATAAAATGAAAATTGGAATTATTGGTGCAACTGGTAAACAAGGACAATCTACATTAAAAGAGGCAGTTTCTCGTCATTTAGATGTTACTGCTATTATTAGAAATAAAAGCAAATTAACAGAAGATGTTCCTTTTATAGAAAAAGATCTTTTCAAGTTAACAACTGCTGATTTAGAATTATTTGATGTTATTGTAGATGCTTTTAACGCTCCATTTGGTCAAGAAAATCTTCATCAAACATCATTAAAACATTTAACGGATATCTTAGCTGATACTAAGGTTAAGCTCGTTATTGTTGGTGGCGCAAGTAGTCTTTTCGTTGATTCTGAAAAAACACTGTTACTTGGTGATACACCTGACTTCCCTGAAGGTGCTAAAGCAACAGCCAAAAATATGCGTGATGCTTTAGTCACACTCCGTACCGTTTCAAATGTAGATTGGGTCTATATTTCACCAGCTGCATTTTTCAATCCTAGTGGCGAAAAAACAGGCCACTATCAAATTGCCGGTGACGTTTTAACAATGAATTCACAAGGTAATAGTGAAATTAGCTATGCCGACTTCTCTATCGCATTGGTTGATGAAATTGAATCTAATTCACATCATCAAGAACGTTTTAGCGTTGTTTCTAAATAAATTTAATTATCTGCCACTTTCACAAGAAAGTGGTTTTTTTTGTAAAAAAATAAGTGATAATCATCACTTATTTTTACGTCATTATCTAAATTATATTTTAATATTTACCTGCTAAAACGTCATCAATTAAATCTAAGACGCTATCATCTTGATTTGAACCGATACGATGATTTGCCATTTTAGCTGCCATATTTGAAGACTTTTCCATTGCAAAACTTAATGGTGTGTATGCCAACATCTCAGCATCATTATCATTATCTCCAACGGTTACTACTTCATCATCTTTTACATCCCATAATTCTTGCAAAGCATTTAACCCATTTTGTTTTGTTGCCTCTTTAACATTGATATCAATAAATCCAAAACCAGAAACTTTTGCAACTAATGATTCATCAACATTTTCTTTTAATTTAACCGCAAATGTTTTATATTCGTCAATGGGGCCATTAATCGTAACTTTAGAAATAGTTTTTTCAACCTTACTTAAATTAGGGACCTTAATAATGTCTGGATAGTACGTATTAGCCATTTCTACAAAGTTATCAGACTCACTTGCATCAATATACCCACTCTCATCTGTTGATGCTAAGATTCCATAATTTGGCGATACCTTTTGGATATATAAAACTGTTTTTTCAAATACGGCTGGATCAATATTAAATGATCTGATATGGGTGTTGCCATCATAAATAACCGCACCGTTATCTGAAACGTAACCTATTTCACCAGAGATACGTTTAAAAATATCTTTAATTTTCATAACTTGATTTCCACTTGCTACCACGAAATGAATCCCTTTATTTTTTAGTTCAACTAATTGGTGACTAAATCTAACTTCATCAAACGTTTTATTATCTCTTAAAAATGTACCATCTAAATCCACTGCAATTATCTTGACTGTCAAAATTACATTCCTCCGATTATGCTTTAATAACTCTATTATACTGCATAAGTAAACGGATACAAAGAACTAAAAAGAAACGCCCCTTGGAAAAGAACGTTTCTTTACAATTTATGATTTAAAATATCATCAATGCTATCCAAAACACTATCATTTTGATTCAACCCAATGATGTGTTTTGCTGTTTTTTTAGCTAACTTTGATCCGCTAGCCATAGAAAAACTATTCGGCGTGAACGCCAACATTTCTTGATCATTATCATTATCCCCAAATGTCGCAACTTCTTCATCCAAGATTTGCCAACGATTTTGTAGTAAATTTATGCCGTTTTTCTTTGTCGCGTTCACTAAATTAATATCAATATAACCAAATCCAGACGCTTTTGCTTGAAGTTTATTATTCATTTCAGTATTTAATTGTAATGATATTCTTTCATATAACGACACGGGAAAATGACCCGTCAGCATAGAAATTCCTTGATTAAGTGATACCAAATTATCGACTCCGGTTACTTTCGGATAATAATCATTTACATCTTGAATAAATGTATCAGATTCCCGTTTATCATAGAAACCTCCTTGATTATTAACCGCTAATAGTCCTATTTCAGTGAATGTTTCCTTCAAATACTGAATCGTTTCTTGATAGAGACTATTTTCAAAAATGTATTCTTTCAATAACTCTTTTGCATCTTGAATGACTGCTCCATTTTCAGCAACGTAACCAATTTTATCTTTAATTTCTTTAAAATATTGTTCAATGGCTAAGGTTGGATTCCCACTTGCTACCACAAAATGTATTCCCTGTTGTTGCATCCTTTCAAATTGATGCGAAAATCTTTCTTTATCGTATGATTTATCATCCCTTAAAAATGTACCATCTAAATCTACTGCAATTAATTTAATCGTCATCCCTGCCACCTCTAACGTTATTATACATGATTTCTATACATAACTATATTCTTCAAATGGCGTATCAAACCAGTCATAACGCATTATAATTTGCATGACTCGATTCACAGGAATCCACAATCCCGACCGTAAAATATCTTTCATTGTCTCTAGAAATATCTTGTCATTTTTTGTACTATTTGGTTGTTTAATTTTTATAATTTCTGAATTTTCAGTTTTTACAGTAATAATATGATTGTTCAACGCAATGACTTGTGCAGAAACGATATTATCACTTATTAATTTATTATCTTTGTTTTTATCTATTTTCATTTTGTTAAACTTCCTTTCTGGTATAGGTTCATACTACCTTGGCTTTATGACTTATCTATGAAGTTATTAATAATAAATCATTAAAAAAAGCTTAACCAGTTTAAGAACTGATTAAGCCTTAAATTAATAAACAACAACAGGTTCGTTTTGTGAAACGTTCGCAAATAAAGTTGCCATTGCGGCTGGTTTTGTATTAACACAACCACCAGAACCATCTTTAAGATAAGCTGTTTTAGACCAATTTGTTCTCCAACTAGCGTCATGGAAACCAATTCCACTATTTGTGAATTGAGCCCAGTAACTAACTTTGACAGAATAATTAGCTTTACCAACTTCACTACCTTTAAGTATTGATGGCGTTTGTTTGTACATAATATACCAAACACCCTTAGTTGTATCTTCACCAGTACTATGTTTACCAGTTGCAACATCAGTTGTTAAAACAACCTTGCCATTTTTATGGATCCAAACTTTCTGCTGCGCAATTGACACTTCAGCATACGTATCTCCAAGTCCATCATTTGCAGTCGTTGTGTAACCAGTTCCATAAGTATTATAGCCAACACCATATTTATCATTGGTTGCGTCAATAGCTGCAGTACCATCTTCTAACGCTGTCAAAACATGTGTCACTGAGTCATTCATTCCAAGGGCCCAACCATATGATTGTCCACTAACTGGAACAGTACTTCCTGTAGCCGTTTTAAAATTATACTTTTTATTCAATGTTGCTTGTTTCTTATTAATTTCATCTACTTTTGCAGAAATACCACTCGTATCAACAACATATTTACCATCTTCAACAGTTGCTTGCTTAAGAATATCTGCACCCTTCAACGTATACTTCGTTGATTGAACGGTATAAACAGTCTGTCTAGCAGCTAGTGTATCCAATTTTTCAGTATCAGCTTTAACTGTTTTACTGTCAGCAGATAAAGGTTGGAGTTCAGTATCCTTCAACTTCGTAATGCTACTATAGCCAGCCTTATCATAGGCAGCTAAAATTTGCTTAACATTATATTGATTCCCTTTTTTCCCAGGTGTTACTGATACTTTTCCATTTTTTAAAATGGGACTTGCATCAACAGCCACTGTTCTTGTTTTATTTAACTTTGTTAGTTGGGTTTTTAATTGTGCTTTTAATTGATCCTTAACTGTTGTATTCAACTTTTGTGGAACAATCGCATAATTTTTCTTAACATTTGAAGGAAGAATGGTACGTTGCTTCTTCAACAATGCTTTAATCGCTGGCTTATCTTCATCAGTAAAACCAGTTGTTGTATCTTTTGCATCGACTATTTTTGTTTTACCTACATAAATAACATTTTTTGACGTTTCATTTTTTAACTTACTAATAACTTTATCAACACTTAATCCACTGACATCTGTATCATTAATTGTGATGCCTTTATTAAAATGCATACTTTGATTGAAACTTGCTCCACCAAGAATTCCCAAAACTAAAATACTTCCGATACTAATACCAATCTTTAACGATTTTTTCATAGTTTTTCACCTCATATTATGAATTCATAGTGCGCTATTCCCAATAAAAATATCATACCGCACTATGAATGTCGAATCAATTTTGTTGTTTTCTAAATTATACTCTTTATAACTTTTAAAATCTTTTAAATAATATTTGACAATAATATCAGATTTATCTATACTACATTTATCAACTAACTCAGAGAGGAAATCAAGCCTATGACTTATTCACAAGTAAAACTTAATAATCGTTGGCAAAGCCGGTTATTCAGATTGTAGTCTGTTTTTTACAGATATAATCTGTCTATTCAGATTGTATCTGTATATCGGTTTGGTTTCTATAAATCAAAACCCCTGTATGGATATCAGTATATTCATGCGGGGGTTTTGTCTTTCAAGACGGCCCTCGAATCTGAGGACTGTCTTTTTTTATTAAAAATTAAAGGGGTACTTATAAAATGAAACGATTAATTGGAACCATTATTGCGTTATTTTTATTCTTAGTGATTGCTTTTTTCTCAACACTTCAACCAACAACATTTTCAAACGCTAAAGGAGTACCAACAATTGGTATTCTTCAATTAACAACACATCCTGCACTGGATGCGATTCATAAAGGAATTATTGCTGGATTAGAAAAAGAAGGTTACGTACCTGGTAAGTCTGTGAATATTGATTTCCAAAATGCTGAAGCTGATCAAAGTAATTTAAAATCAATGAGTGACAAGTTTAATAATGAAAATGTTAATCTCATGATTGGTATCGCAACACCCTCTGCACAATCTTTAGCTAATGTAACTAAAAAAACACCAATTATTTTAGGTGCCGTTACTGATCCAAAAGGTTCTGGTTTAGTTAGCAACAATCAGAAACCAGGTAATAATATCACCGGTGTTTCTGATCAAGCACCTATTAAAGCACAGTTAGCTTTAATGAAGGAACTAATACCTAATATGAAAACCGTGGGTGTCCTTTACACATCAAGTGACGATTCAGCTACAAAACAGTATCAACAATTTAAATCTGCAGCAATCAAATCAGGCTTAGAAGTTAAATCGGCAACAATTACCTCTACAAATGATGTTGACCAAGTGTCACAATCGCTCGTAGCATCTGTTGATGCCGTTTATGTCCCCACGGATAACACAGTAGCATCAAGTATGCAGACTCTCGTTAAAAATGCGACACAAGCTAAAATTCCAATTTTCCCTGCAGTAGATACAATGGTCAAAAATGGCGGCTTGGCAACTATTAGTATTAACCAATATGATTTAGGTGTAGCCACTGGTAAAATGGCTGCTGCCGTTCTTTCTGGAAAAAGTGTCCCTGCAACAACACCAATTAATTTTGTAAAAAAAGGTGATCTTGTTATTAATTTGAAAACAGCAAAGGCCTTAAATATTACAATTCCACAAGCATTAATTGATCAAGCCAAAAATAAAGGAGAGTTAATCAAATGACAATTATTGTATCTGCTATCGGACAAGGACTCCTATGGGGGGTTTTAGGTCTTGGTCTTTATCTTTCATTTAGAATTTTAGACTTTCCTGATATGACTGTCGAAGGTACTTTTCCAATGGGCGCCAGCGTAACTGTGATTTGTCTAATCCACGGAGTTAACCCGCTTCTGGCCACATTCTTTGCATTTCTAGCAGGGACACTAGCTGGTCTAGCCACCGGGTTACTTTATACAAAAGGTAAAATTCCGATTTTATTAGCTGGAATCCTTGTCATGACAAGTTTATATTCAATTAACCTACGAATTTTAACAAAAGCAAATATCAGTTTACTTGGACAAAATACAATTTTTTCTGCTCACTTTCTAACTAATCTTCCTGCATCTTTTGATTCCGTTGTATTAGGGCTCATTCTGGTTATCATTAGTATTGGCTTACTCGCTTTCTTTTTAAATACCGAATTAGGCCAAGCGTTCATCGCAACCGGTGATAATGAAAAAATGGCCCGCTCACTTGGTATCCAAACCGATCGTATGAAGATTTTAGGACTAATGGTTTCAAATGGCTTCATCGGACTTGCCGGTGGGCTAATCGCGCAAAATAATGGCTATGCTGATATCAGTATGGGTATCGGAACGATTGTCATTGGGCTTGCTGCAATTATTATCGGTGAAGTTGTTTTTGGTAACTTATCATTAACAGCACGTTTGGTTGCCGTTGTCATTGGTAGTATTTTCTACCGATTTGTTATTTTAATTGTATTAACATTAGGCTTTAACGCAAACGATTTAAAATTAATTTCTGCTATTATTTTAGCATTCTGTTTAATGTTACCAACTCTCCGAAAAGCGCTAAGACTAAATACTTTGTTTGAAGGAGGCCATTCAAAATGACTGAACCCATTTTTTCACTTTCCAATATCGTCACTACCGTTAATACCGGTACTTCTGAGGAGCAACAAATCTTAAAAAATTTAAACCTCACCATCAATAAAGGCGATTTTATAACTGTAATTGGTACTAATGGCGCTGGTAAATCGACCCTTTTCAATACAATTGCTGGTAATATTAAACCAACGAGTGGCAAAATTATGTTACGCAATAAAAATATTACGAATGAAAATGATATTAAACGGACAAATTATATTAGTCGTGTTTTTCAAGATCCTAAAATGGGCACAGCACCTAGAATGACAGTCGCTGAAAATCTATTATTAGCCTTAAATCGAGGCAGTCGCCGTCGGTTTAAACCTCGTCATTTAAAACAAAAAATGACGCAATTTCGTGAATTAACCGCAAAGATGCCAAATGGTTTATCAGAACATTTAAATACACCTGCTGGAAACTTGTCTGGTGGTCAACGTCAAACATTAAGTTTTTTAATGGCAACTTTGATTCAACCTGACTTACTGCTACTAGATGAACATACGGCCGCCCTCGACCCCAAAACAAGCCAAGAATTATTAAAATTAACCGCCGAAATTGTTGAACAAGAACAATTATCTTGTCTAATGATTACGCATCACTTAGAGGACGCATTATCATATGGTAATCGAACAATTGTCTTAAATGATGGTCAGATTCAATCTGATTTATCAGGTGAAAAACGTGCCAACCTATCTACGACTGATTTATTAGCCTATTTTAATGATTTAGAATAAAAAATACCACAACCTTATAAAAGTTGTGGTATTTTTTTACGATTTTATATTCGCTTTCTTAGTTGCAATAACAACAACTGCCAAGGCAAGTAAGATTAATAATGTCGAACCAACGAACAAACCGTTGTATGACAATCGTTCAATTACGATTCCACCAACTAATGGTCCTAACGCTTTACCAATAGATGCGGCAATATTAATCGTTCCTTGTGCCTTACCTTCTTGACCTGGCTCGGCCAGTTCATTAATCCATGCCGGAATGGCTGGGAATGCGACCATTTCACCTAACGTCAACAAGACCATTGAAAAGACAAAATGAGAAAAGTCTTTCGCAAAAATAAGTGTTGTAAATGATAACGCAAATAAGCCAACACCCATAATAATTTGTCTAAATAATGACTTAGCAATTGTTCTCGTTACAAGCGTCACTAGTGGTTGTCCAAAAACAATGAGTCCTGCATTAATCGTCCATAATAAACTATATTGACTCAATGGAATATCTAACTTATCCATATAAATTGATAAATTACTTTGCCATTGCTCGTAACTCAACCAAATAACCAGGAATGTTAACCACATTGCGCCGATAATCCAAACTTTGGGATTAACACCAGCTGATTGTTCTGATTTTGTTGGTTTCACTTTTTTTCGTATTGGATCAACTCTATACGCTAAAATAGCAGTAATCAAAAATATTGAATATAAAATTAATGCTGATACAAAGACCATTGTGACACTAACTTCAATCACGTATCCAACTAATAATGTCCCAATAACAATCCCTAAATTTAAAGCTAAATAAAAGAGATTAAAAACATATCGACTATCTTTTCTTCTAATTGTGGCCGCAAATGAATTTAAAATTGTTGCCACAATCCCGTTACCAAGACCCAAAATAACTAGCAAAATTGGGTATGCTGGCCAGCCATGCATGAAAACTAAGCCTAATACGGCCAACCATGCAATTACGATTCCTACCAATGTCGCATAATAAGGCCGCCATTTATCAAATAAATAACCACCAGCATAATTACCAATAATAGTCGCAACTGAGTTTATTAATAGTACAATTCCAGAAAATGTTAAACTTTTACCTAAATAGTTATGCATGTAAATTGTTGTTAACGGCCAGACGAAACTTGAACCTGCGCTACTAATCACTGAACCTATTAACAACCATTTTAATTTAATTTCTTTCGTCATTTTTTTCCGAAAGCCCCCTTTTTAAGGTTACTTAATGTTCAATTTTTCTAAATACTTTTGATTCTTTTCACGATCAAATTCATTTTCTGATTGTGCGATAATAACAGCTGCTAATGAATTACCAACAACATTGACGGTTGTACGACCCATATCTATGATTCTATCAACTCCAGCGATAAAAGCCAACCCCGAAGCAGGAACACCAATAGTTGAGATTGTCGCTAATAGGACGACAAATGATGCACCAGGTACTCCAGCCATCCCTTTAGACGTAATCATTAACACAATCAATAATGTAACTTGTTGTCCAATTGATAAATTAATATGGTATGCCTGTGCCAAAAACAGAGCAGCTATTGACTGATAAATTGCTGATCCATCTAGATTAAATGTATATCCTGTTGGAACAACAAAAGAAACAATTCCCTTTTTAACACCAAAATTTTCCATTTTTTCCATAATTTTAGGCAGTGCTGCTTCAGAACTAGCCGTTGAAAAAGCAAGAATCATTTCATCCTTGATTACCTTTAACAAGACGATTAAATTAATTTTAAATAATTTAGCAACAAGACCCATTACTACAATAACAAAAAATATCATCGTTATATAGGTCACAATAATAAAGAACCCTAATGGTTTTAAAGCAGAAACGCCTAATTGTGCTATTGTGACACCAATTAATGCAAAAACACCGATAGGTGCCAATTTCATTACCCAGTTTGTCACTTTGAACATAACTTCAGATACAGCTGAGAAGAAATCAATAATCGGTTTTCCCTTCTCACCTAGCGTTGCTGTCCCGAGTCCAAATAAAACGGAAAAGAAGATAATAGGCAGCATATCACCTTTAACAAGTGCCTCAAAAATATTAGTTGGCACAATATGCATTAAAATCGTACTCAACCCAGTAGAGGTTGAGTTTTCAGTTGTAACATATTGACTAATATCGACTTTATTTAAAGCTGTAATATCTATAAATTGTCCGGGTTTAGTTAAGTTACCAACAATTAATCCTAATGCAATCGCAATTGTTGTCATAATTTCAAAGTAAATTAATGTTTTTCCACCGATTCTACCTAATTTGTGGATATCTCCCATATTGGCGATTCCGACCACTAGACATGAAACAACAATCGGTAAGACAATCATTTTGATCATATTAATAAAGATGGTTCCCAGCGGTTGAAGTGAGTTAATAATGAGTTTATTTTGATACCCAATAGCACCAATAATAATTCCTAAAATTAATCCAATTAAAATTTGCCACCCAAGACTAATTCGGTACGCTTTATAATATTTCAATTTAACCATCCTCACTATATTTTAATTTACTATGGTTAATCTTATCATATATACGAACAATTATGTTATTTTTTTATTAAAAAAGAGCAAAAAACTGTAAAATGAGTTTTTCGCTCTTTTAACATTCATATTTTTAAAATATTATCTGATGACACTAACGGAACATTGTGCATTTTGAGCCATATAACTAGCTTGAGAGCCAATAAATAATTTCTTTGAATTACTTGGCGTATTCGTTTTTGAACCGCAAATTAGAATATCCGGTTTAAAATCTGGAATAACCTTCTCAACAATTTCAGAACCTGGTCTACCAGCAGAAACAATTGCTTGTACATTTTTAACGCCAAAATCATGCGCCTTATCTACATAGCGTTCGATACTTTCTTCAAGTAATTTTTTATTTTCTTTGATAACAACTGGTGACATAGAATCAAAAATATTCATATCACCTGTCTCTAATATTGAAACAATCCCTAAAGGAATTTGTTGTAACTTAGCTAACGCTACCGCATAATTAAAAGCTAAAATTGATGATTCAGAATCATCCTCATCTATGGCAACTAAAACGCGTTTAAAAGTTACCGGTGTTATGTCAAAGTCCAACTTTTCTAATCTATTATTCATATCGTCACTCCTCACTTGTTTTGTTGCCATTATTGATGATTTTACTTACGCCAGTTACTTGGGCTCCAAAGCTGCCCTTCCATTGAGCCATGCAAGCTCTCAATTTCAACTGACTGATCTTTTAATAGCGCAATTGTAGCTTCAATCAATAATTGGTTTTCTTCTGTTTCAATTTTTTTAAGCTCAGCAATTGTCCAGTCAACATTTCCATCCATTTTAATCACTCCTTTTACTCATACAAACGTACCATAATTAGATTAATAAATTGAATTTAATGCTTACTATTTTCCAAGGCGATGATGAGTTTTGCTAACTGTTCATCACTTGCAGCAAAACTTATTCTAAAGTAGCCCTCACCAAATTCTGTGAATGCACTACCTGGAACAACAGCTACCTTTTCTTTCAGAGCAAGTTGCTGACAAAATTCAACTGACGTTAATTTTAGTTTTTTAGGTATTTCAACGAATAAATAAAAGGCGCCATCTGGTTTAATTAAATTATAACCTAATTTTTCTAAGGCTGTTACCAATCTATCACGACGAATATGATAAGCATCTCTCATTGGTACACTATCTTGCTTCCCATTTTTAACAGCTTCAAGTGCAGCTACTTGTGATAAAGTTGCCGCGGTCGTTACGTGATATTGGTGGACCTTTTTCATAGCATTAATTAATCGTTCTTCAGCTAATACAAACCCAATCCGCCAACCGGTCATTGCATGTGATTTAGACAATCCCATTATTAAAATTGTCCCTTCAGGATACAAATTAGCCATGGAAATATGCGGTTGTTCATAGGTTAACTCGCAGTAAATTTCATCGCTCATCACCCAAATGTCATGTTTTTTCAAAACATCTTTAATAGAAGATAACTCAATTTTACCATAAGAAACACCGGTAGGGTTAGTTGGATAATTAAATATAAATCCAACGATAGCTTTATTCTTATTTTCCTGCAATGTCTTTTCAATAAGCTCTGCCGTTACCCTAAAGTTCGTCGTACGTGTATCCATAAAAATAGGTTTAACGCCTTGTAACTGCATTAATGGCAAGTAAGCTGGATAACAAGGAACTGGTACTAAAATGTAATCTCCTGGTGTTGTTACCGTCTTTAATGCTGTAGCAATTGCCTCAGTTGCCCCAACGGTCACTAAAACATTCTTTGCGTCATAAGCCAATTCAAACTTTTCATTATAATAATCAGCAGTTGCCTGTCGTAATTCTGGATTACCAGCTGAGGCTTCATAATGTGTTTGTCCGTTATCAAGCGCTGTTTTTGTAGCGTCCATAATATGTTGAGGTGTGATGAAATTAGGTTCACCTAACGTTAACTTATCGATACCGTCTATTTTGGAGACCCATTCATCAAATCGACGAATACCTGATAATTGTATCTGATCAGCTACTGTATTTATTTTGATCATTAAGACACCTTCTCCGAATTAGAATGAATCTTAATTATACATCAAAAAAATAACGATTTATAAAAATTCTTATAAATCGTTATTTCAACTTATCTAAACATTGTTTTCGTTGCTTTTGCCAAAACTTTTGGCATTTTTTCATAATGATGTAATGGTGTTAATTGCGTATCTGAAATTCCTAAGAACTTATACACAGCAATTTGTGCACAACGGAACGAATACTGTTCTGTAAAGACCATATCAAATGGCATTTCTGCAAATTGACTAATAAAGGCCAAATTCTTTGAATGTTCAGGTACAACGTCAGGACGATCACCAATTGCGCGACGGTTAAATAAGGCACTCGCATATGGCATATAAACAGGTATAACATTAACAACACTATCCATAATTTCATCTGTACGTTGGCTAATATTATTCGTAGCTGTATCTGTTTGAGCCAAATGGCCTAATAATTCTTCTAACATTTCGCGACCAGTCATCTCGATAAATGGTTTTTGAACAAAATCACCCTTGCGACGAGGATATAAACAGTAACCCCAGAATACAGTCTCATTTTCTTTTTGAGCATGGAAATGAGGTTGATGATGAACCACGATTGATAATAAATTATTACTATCAACCCAGGTATTCAATGCATTACCAGGTTCTTGTTGTGTAATCCGTGCAATTTCATTTACTGCTAAATGATTATCAGTTGTGACTGTAAAACTCATCCATTCACTTTGTTGACGATCATTAAAGAATTTATCTGGTTTACCTAAGTTATAGAAATGTTCAGTAGCTTGTTTCCATAATTTAGCACTAGGTGCATAGTCCATATTTTCCACAATCGGTGTATCAATATCGCCCATTGATGAACTATCTGTAATTGAACCATTCGTATCAAATACTAAATCGCCATCATTAATAATGATTTCGCCGACTTTATTATCATTATCGACTTCTTCATATTCAAGACCAGTGACAACAATATCGTCACGTAAAGCTGTATCTTTAAATTTAAATTCAGTTATCTTACGGTTATCCACAAAGGTTACACCACGGTCTGTAAGATATTTACGCATTGGTAAAATAATACTTTCATATTGGTTATATGGTGTTCTTGTAACACCTTCCAATGTGTTAATACGACTGAATTCAAGAATCATTCGGTTCATATAACGACGTAATTCCATTGCTGAACTTTCCTTTTTGAAGGCAAAAGTTGTTTGCCACATATACCAGAAATTAGTTGTAAACATGTGTGGACTATTTTCAAACCATTTTTCAATACTGATATCATTAATCTCTGATTCCTTTGATTCAGGCATCGTCATTAATTTTGTTAGTAAAACGCGATCTCGTGTATTAAATTGCATATGACGATAATCATTCTTACCGCCTTTATTTCTAATACCATCCATTTTATCAATTAAGCGTGCAATATCATGCGTTGGATGTGCATGATCAAAATCTAAAATTTCATCTGTAACTGTCTTTCCAGGATTATCCAATGATGGCACTTCTCGAAGAACATCCCATAAGTTTTCATATGTTTCTTCATTCAACATACGACCACCTTTAGCTAGGAATCCTTTTTGATTACTCAAACCTTGGTTACCATATTCAGTCACATAATCTTTAACTGCAGCGCCATCATTAGCACCATGTTTTTCTAAACCAAACATCGTAATTTGGTCACCATGCCAGCCACCATCACGAATTAAATAGATACCTGCTGCTAAGTTACCAACACCTGTACCAATCATATATGCTTTTTGAGTCATAATCTATTCCTCCTTCGATTTTTCGCCTTCACGAATCATTTTAATTAAATGTTCCAAACGGTTTAATGTTTTTTCAGGTGTTAAAAAGTAAAAACGTTTTAATCCTGTTTGTTTATAATCAATAAGTCCCACATTTTTTAAAACTTTCAAATGATGTGAAACTGCCGGTTGTGATAACGCCATGCGGTCAACCAGCTCAGAAACCGTTAACTCTTGCCGTGACTTAGAACCTAGCAAAATAATTAATCGTTGTCTTTTTTCATCTGCCAAAGCGTTCAAAATATCTAGATTGGAAATAAATTCCTGTAGCGCTTCGGATTGCCCTGGTTCTAATTCTTCAGCTTCCATTGTCAATCATCCCCCTATATCTATCTTCATGAATATAATAACACCACGTTAGAATTTTAGCAACCGCTTTCAGTAAACGTTTTAATTTACTGCCTAATCTTTTTTATTCATCTTAATTTGAATTCATTTAAATAAAAAAAGTGGCTCTCTACATTAGTAGAAATCCACTTCACCTATCTTACATTTTATCCATTGTTTCATTTAATAATTCATCAACTTTATTATTACCTTCATTATCTGCATGACCCTTTGTCCATTCAAAATCAACATTAGTGAAAGCTGGTATTAATTCAGCAACTTGTTGCCAAAGTTCGACATTAAGTACTGTTTGACCATCCGCTTTTTTCCAATTTCGACGTTGCCAACCTACTAACCAATTTTTTTGAATTGCATTCAAGACATACTTCGAATCTAATATAAATACGACGTGTTCTTCTCGTAATCCTAAATCAATTAATTTTTTCATAGCTTGAAGAAATGCCATAATTTCCATATGATTATTAGTTTTACCTTTTTCACCATCTGTACCAGAAAAGGTCTCACCCGGTGTTTTAATATAAAAAGCCCATGCCGCAGTATCTTCTGCTAGGACGTGACCGCCTAATTTATTACCATGATTTCTCGAACCACCATCAGTCCAGACTTGAATTGAATCTGAAGTTAAAGTTACGGATTGATGAACTGCTGTCGCACTTTTTTTACTACCTGTCGCTGTTGGTCTAGGTGCCCCATCATCCATCCAATTTTGGGCTTCATCTCGCGTTTCAAATCCTTTGTATCGTGCCCCATCGTATCCATTAACCAACTTTGCCACATCAGGCCATTTTGTGAAAATACCCGTTTTACGTCCTTTATATACTGCATAAAAATTCTTAGCCAATTTAAATCACTCCATTAGTCAGTTTATTGATTCTTTTATTGTAAGCTAAAAGGCACTAAAAATATATTTAAATAAAAAATACTCATTCTAAAGTATGCAAAAAAACCACCGTTCTAATCAACGGTGGCCATCATTTATTTAACTAAATTATGCTTTTTTTGCTGCAACTGCTGCGTCGTTAGCTTTGCTTTCTTTTAAGAAAGTAGCAAGTTCTTGTTGTTTACGACGACGGTTCTTTTTGTTTGGAGTATTAACTGGACGACGATCGTTACCGACACCTGTATGGTTGTTTGATGACATTTCGCAATCCCCCTTTCTTACAATCTCTTAATTTTAAACTGTATTCAGAAATAATTCAAGTTAATCATTAATTTCTTATAATGGACTCAAAAAATTAAGTTCATAAATAAAAAAAGATAACCGGCAGTAAGTCGATCATCCTCTATGAATACTGCTCAGGTAGGGATCGAACCTACGACATCTTGATTAACAGTCAAGCGTTCTACCGCTGAACTACTGAGCAATCTTTATAATTCATTTCTGTCTATACTATTTTATACCATAGGTTAACCTATTTTGTAAAGATATTTTTGGTAATATTTACTCAATATGATTGTCTTTTAATATCGCATTCAAATCATTTTGAGCTTCTTCTGTTTTATGCCACTCTTGATATTCAGTAAATGCTTCTAGTGGCATTTCAAAATTTTGATTAATATATTTTTCATAATTAATAACGTGTGATGATCTGGGAATATTTAACTGTAGAATACGGACTTCTTTCAATAAATCTCTTTGAACTGCAAGTTCTGCTCTCCCATTTTGTACCATGTTCGATAATTCAAAATATTTAGAACCATCTTTTCTAGTAATTTCTTCAATTAATGATAAAACTTCATGACTTTTCATATTGAACCCAACTTTCTACATCTATTCTCTTAATTAAGTATAAACACATTTGACAATAAGTACAACAAGCACAAAAAAAGCCACTACATCGCAATAGTGGCTAGCATAAGAGAGAAAGAGAATTGATAAAGGTAATTCATATACCTTACAAACTTAAGATAACATCAAATGTAAGCGTTGTCAATAGTTTGTATTAAAAAAGTGCTGTCGAATGATCTACGCCAACACTTTCCTATTATTTCGTATTATCTGGATGAACAATACTTGTTGGGTTCTCAATAATATGACTTATTGAATGCCCTGATATATTTACTAAACTAAAGAATACCACAGCGACTAAAATCACAGCTGTTAGCACCTTACTTGGTTTAGACATTTTTTCATTTAAAACAGAGCCATAGAAATCCTTTTTTACCTTTTCGGTAATAACTTGCTTTGAAACGCCTAAATTTGCTTCATCAGCACTTTCTTTGTCTACTTGGTTAATAAGATAGTCATCGATACTAAACGCTTTTTGAGCCTCTTTTTGTTTCTTTTGGTACGCTGTTTTTTCTTTTTTTGATAATTTTTTAAACCAATCAATATAAGCTTTATATTTAGTGACAACTTCTTTAGTAGGACCAACTTGTTTTAAATCACCATATTGGATCCATGCGACACGATCGCATAGCATTTCAATTTGTTTTAATGAATGACTAACAAAAATAATTGTTTTTCCTTGTTCTTTAAATTCGTTAATTTTATCAACACATTTTTGATAAAAAGTATCATCGCCAACTGACAATGCCTCATCAATAATCAAAATATCAGGATCAATATGCACGGCAATAGCAAAGCCTAAACGAGATTTCATCCCACTAGAATAGCTTTTAACGGGTTGATAAACAAAATCACCTAAATCAGCAAAATTAATAATTTCATCTAAAATATCATCAATTTGTTGGTTAGTTAGACCCTGCATTAAACCTTTTAATCGAATATTTTCTAATCCGGTTAGTTGGCCTCTCAATCCAGCGCCGATAGCAATAATAGAAGTTTCTCCGCGAACATCTACAATACCGGTTGTTTGTGGAATAATCCCCGAAATAATATTGGATAACGTTGATTTACCTGAGCCGTTAACGCCAATTAAACCAAGTGTTTCTCCACTCATAACATCCATCGAGATTCCTTTAAGAGACCAAAAATGAGGTACCGTCGTACTTTTAAAAGAAAAGAATGATTTGATATGTTCAGATTTTGTTTTAAATAAGTCATATTCTTTTGTGACATTTTTTACTCTAATTTTATAATCGACCATTTTTTCAACTTCCTAAAAACGTATTTTCTTACAATTGTCATCATGTTACTAGACTTACTATCAGCCGTCAAGCAAGCACAAAACACAAATAGAACCAATCCATTTATTTTAACGCTTTAAATGAATTAGTTCTACATATGGATGATAATTTTATTTATTTTTTAATAAACTTGCAGCTGCTTCATCAACAATGACAACTACATCATCATGATTTTGTAAGAAACTTGCAGGTAGGTCTTCTGTTATAGGGCCTTCAATCATTCCCTTAATAGCTTCTGCCTTACTTTCACCAAAAGCTTCAAGTAAAATCTTGTGCGACTTCATGATTGATCCAATACCCATTGAATAAGCATATTCAGGAACATCATTTTCGTTATCAAAGAAACGTGCATTTGATTTGATCGTTGACTCCGTTAAATGAACTTTATGTGTCAAGCTATCTTCAGCTGTTCCAGGTTCATTGAATCCAATATGACCATTTTTACCAATACCCAAAATTTGTAAATCAATTGGATTATCTTCAATAATTTTGTCATAACGTTTTGTTTCTTTTTCTGAATCACTTTCAAGACCATTAGGTAAGTAAGATGTCTTAAATGGTTTTTTACTAAATAAATTTTCATTCATAAAGTAACGGTAACTTTGTGAATCTTTTTCACCTAAACCAACATATTCATCTAAGTTAACTGATGTTGAATCCGTAAAATCTAAGTCACTGGCTGTAATTGCGGCATAGGTTGTTAATGGTGTGCTTCCTGTAGCAAGTCCAAAGACTTTAGCATTTGCTTCTTTAGCAGCTTTAAAAATTTCGTAGCCTTTTTGGCCACCCTCGTTTTGGTCTTTAACAATAATTAATTTCATTTGATTGTCCTCTTTTCAATTATTTATTCCTCTAATTGGTATAGTCCAATAATACAATATCATTTTAAAAAAAGCAATAGGTCTATACCAAATAATAAACAAAAAAATGATACTACCCTTAAACAGGTAATATCATTTCTTCAATCTATCTTATTCGACAGTAACACTCTTAGCTAAATTACGAGGTTTATCAACATCATAGCCACGGTTTAGGCTTGTATAGTAAGCCAATAATTGTGCAGGCACAATACTTACTAACGGTGTTAATAAGTCAGAAACATCTGGTAATACAATTTGATCACCCTCGTTTGCTAATGTCTCTGTTGAGATGATAATTGTATTTGCTCCACGAGCCAAGACTTCTTGAACATTGCCTCGTGTATGACTTGCAGTCGGTTTATCAGTAATAATAGCTACAACTGGTGTGCCTTCTTCAATCAAGGCAATAGTTCCATGTTTTAATTCACCAGATGCAAAACCTTCCGTTTGAACATAAGAGACTTCTTTTAATTTAAGTGCAGCTTCAATTGAAACATCGTAATCAATACCACGACCAATATAGAAAGCGTTACGCGTTTCACTTAAGAATTCTTTCGCTAAGTCATTAATTGAGTCTTTATCATCAACCATAGCTTGCATAGCATTTGCAACCATTGTTAATTCATGATAAACATCAAAATTAAGAGCTTTTGTTTGTTTTGTAACTGTTCCTAACGCTTTTGCTAAAAGTGCTTCAACGGCAATTTGAGCTGTATATGCCTTAGTTGAGGCAACTGCTATTTCAGGACCAGCATGTAATAATAACGTATATGTTGCCTCACGAGAAAGTGTAGAATTTGCTGAATTTGTAATTGTTAAACTTGGGTACATCATTTCGTTAACTTTTACAAGAACCTGACGGCTATCAGCTGTTTCACCACTTTGTGATAAGAAAATAAAGAATGGTTTTTCTGAAAGTAATGGCATATGATAACCAAATTCTGAAGCAACATGTACTTCTGTTGGTACATTAGCTAAACCTTCAAATAATTCTTTTCCAACTAATCCGGCATGGTAACTTGTCCCTGCAGCAACAATATAGATGCGATCAGCAGCTTTCATTGCGTTTAAAATACTATCATCAATTTTAACAGTTTCTTCATTTTCAACATACTCACTCAATAAACGTCGCATAACAGCTGGTTGTTCATCGATTTCTTTTAGCATGTAGAATGGATATGCGCCTTTTTCTGAATCGCTATCATCCATTTCAACATGATATGAATCACGTGATACGGCTTCACCAGCTTTATTTTCAATTTCAATAGAGTCAGGTTTAACAATAACCATTTCACCATCCATGAGTTCAATGAAGTCATGTGTTTCTTTCAACATTGCCATGGCATCACTGCAGACAACATTAAAGCCATCCCCAACACCAATTAATAAAGGACTCTTATTCTTAGCCACAAACAATGTTTCTGGTTCTTCACGATCCATCATCAAGAAAGCATATGAAGAACCTTCAAGTAATGATAAAACTTTTTTGAATGCTTGTTTAGCAGTTAAATTTTCTTTATTTGCAAAATATCCAATTAATTGAACAACAACCTCAGTATCTGTTTCACTAACAAAATTTACGTCTTTTAAATATTGTTCTTTTAACTCAGAAAAATTAGTGATAACGCCATTATGTACAAGGTAAAAGCGGCCATCTTCAGAAACATGAGGATGGGCATTAAATTTACTTGGTACGCCATGTGTTGCCCAACGCGTATGTCCAATTCCAGCAGTTCCATGAACCTTATCATCAATGGCCGACTTCAAATTCGAAATACGTCCAGCCTCTTTAACAAGGTAATCTTCACCCGTTTTGTTATCAACAAAAATACCGGCTGAATCATAACCACGGTATTCTAATTTTTCCAAACCATTAATTAAAATTTCAACAGTATTCGTTTTTCCTGTTACGCCAACAATTCCACACATAGTTTATGTCATCCTTTTTTTAAATGTATTTTTTATTATTATTTTAAAATTGGTATAGATGTTTAAAAAACAAGTAACCCTTATCAATATCTATTAATATACCTTTCTGATATTTTTTTGTCAAGAATTAATATATTGGTCTATATTTTAAATCAACTTTAAAATAAAAAAAGAGTCATTTGAATTTTCATTCAAATGACTCTTTCGCTTAATTTCTAAACGCCCATTTCAGTTTGAACTGTTTGCACAATTCGATCAACATAAGCTTTAACTTCTTTTTCTGTTGGTGCTTCGGCCATAACACGTAATAAATTTTCAGTTCCACTAGGTCTCACAAGAACTCGGCCATCGCCGGCCATTTCTGCTTCAACTTCTGCAATACTATCTTTAATTTTTTGATTATCTAATGCAGCTTGCTTATCTGTCACTCTAACATTCACAAGTTCTTGTGGATAAGTCTGAACAGCTGCAGCTAATTCAGATAACTTCTTGCCTGTTTTCTTCATAACATTTAGCAATTGAATAGCAGTTAGCATCCCATCACCAGTTGTATTGTAATCTAAGAATACAATATGTCCAGATTGTTCGCCACCAATGTTGTAACCGTCAGCACGCATTTTTTCAACAACATAACGATCACCAACTTGTGTTTTAACTGATGTTAAATCAGCTGCTTCAAGTGCTTTGTATAGTCCAATATTACTCATAACAGTTGTCACAACTGTTTCTTTTTTCAAGCGACCACGTTCATTCATGTATAATCCACAAATGTACATAATTTTATCGCCATCAATAATATTACCTAATTCATCAACAGCAATACATCTATCACCATCGCCATCAAAAGCAATCCCGGCTTCAAGCTTATTTTCAACTACAAATTTAGCTAATCCTTCTGGATGTGTTGAACCAACGCCATCATTAATATTTAATCCATCAGGCGAAGTTGCCATTGTTTCAAATTCAGCATTTAAATCAGCAAACAAACGTGAAACAAGTCCACTTGTTGCGCCATTAGCTGAATCAATTCCAACATGAATTCCTTCTAAATCATCAGGAATTGTTTGTTCCAAAAATTGTGTATATTTCAGTACACCTTCTGGATAATCTGCTAATACTCCAAGGCCTTCACCTTCTGGTCTTGGCAAATCATCAGAATCTTTTTCTAATAAAACTTCAATTTCTTCTTCTTGTTCATCAGATAGTTTATAACCATCCGCACCAAAAAATTTAATGCCGTTATCTTGAACGGGATTATGTGAAGCTGAAATCATAATTCCAGCAACTGCATTTTGGGCACGTACAAGGTACGCTACACCAGGTGTTGAAATAACGCCTAATGAGAGTACTTCAATCCCAACTGATAATAACCCTGAAATCAAAGCTTGTTCAAGCATTTGACCAGAGATTCGTGTATCACGCGCAACAAGCACTTGTGGTCTATCGTTATTTTCAAGTTGTGCATGCTCTGATAGAACATACCCACCTAAACGTCCCAATCTAAATGCTAACTCAGGACTTAGTTCTTTATTTGCAATTCCTCTAACACCATCTGTACCAAAATATTTCATTATTTTCTCCTCACTAATTAATTAATTTAATGCGTTCGTTGATTCACTTGAACTACTTGAACTATCAGAACTTGTCGATGAAGACGAAGTAGCACTTTCACTACTTTCTGAACTGGTTTCAGAGCTCGTCGATGTCTGATCAGTTGTTGTTTCACTACTTTCAGTTTTTGATGCTGCGGTTCCACCAGAAGCACTAATTTTTACTTTAACAGATTCTGGATTTGATGAAATTAAATTATTCTTATCCAAATCGATACTAATTGTTTTCGTAACGGAATCACTAATCTTATTAATTGGTACCACAACATCAAGTTTACTTAATTTGCTTAAGGTTGATTCTGTACCCGTTACCGTTACTTGTTTTGTATCACTTGAAAACTTATACGTCTTCCCAGATACGCCAGTTCCACTTGAAACAAAATTCAAAGGTAATTTTTTAGTGGTTTTAGTACTCTCAACCGGTATTGTAACACCGACTGTTGATGGGGTCATGACGACATTTAAAGTTTTACCATTTACATCTAAGGCCTCAAGTAAGACTTCTTGTGAAATTGTTGACTTGATCTGATTGCTGCTGACATTTACTTGTGCAACCACTTCTGAAATAGCATTCACATCGCCTTCCGCACCGGATGCAGAAATCGTATTATTATCTAAAACAGGCGTCCCACTCTTATACCCTTGCGCTAAACGACGTTCATTAAATTTCACCTGAATAGGGAATGTCGTTGTCTTACGTTTTTGTATATTAACAGAAATTGTAGCGGGACTAATTTTATAACTAATTTCTTTGTTTAATCCTTCTGCTTGTAACTTAACAACATGTTTTCCAGGATTTAAACCCTTTAAATCAGCAAACACTCTAAAGTTTTGTGTATTCACAGTTGTTGTAATTAAAGCGCCAGGACCGTCCAATGTTAATTTTACATTTTTAGGATATCCAGTAATAAAGTATTTATCACTATCGGCCGTAATTTGTAGGCCAGCCTCAATCGTTTTTGATTCATTTGCAACTAGACTCGTTGTTTTTGAATCGGAAAAATTATTTGTATTTGCTAACTGATCATAATTAACATAAACAAATAATAAAATTGCTAAAATTAAAGAGGTTCCAATAAAAAATGAGCGACTATTAAAAAATTTATTTAGATTCATTTTTTATCCCCCTTACGCCCGAAATGTTCAAAAAATTCCCAGAAAGGGTTGTTCTTTTTAGGTTCATCATCTTTAATTAATTCAGTATTCAATAATTTAAGGTAATCTTCTTGTGATAAATCACGAATAAGTTCGTTATTTCGCGTAATTGTCACTGAACCTGTTTCTTCTGACACAACAATCGTAATTGCGTCGGTTACTTCACTGATACCTACTGCAGCACGATGCCGAGTTCCTAATTCTTTTGGAATTAAGTTACTTTCAGATAATGGTAAGTAAGCCGCCGCAACAGCTATTTTATTATCTTTAATAATTACCGCGCCATCATGCAATGGTGTATTGGGAATGAAAATATTGATTAATAATGCACCCGTAATTTCAGCATCTAATGCAATTCCGGTTTCAATATAATCTTCCAATCCAGTGTTCATTTGGATAGTAATTAATGCCCCAATTCGACGTTTTGACATATATTGAATAGCTGAGTCTAGTCCAGCAATCATATGTTCTTCGTCTTTGTTTTTCTGTTTACCTCTTGAAAAAAATGATCCACGACCAAGATGTTCCAATCCACGTCTTATTTCCGGTTGGAAAATAACAACCATGGCGATAACACCCCAATTGATAACTTGATCCATAATCCAAGATACAGTTTGTAGCCCAACGACCACACTAATTAGCTTAATCACAACAATAATTATGATTCCTCTAAAAAGTTGAACCGCTTTTGTTCCTCGTAAAAGTACCATGAGTTCATAAACAACAAACCAGACAACGATAATATCTAGTATATTGACCATATGCCCCCACGTTACAAGACCACCCCAGTTAATGGACATCACTCGGCCTCCTCTATTTTATTAACCGTTTTATTATACCACGTTGTTAGATTTGTTTCCTCATCCCGCCATATTTTCTATTATCTACCGGATTATTAATTTGATTTCATCTCATTTTTTGCTACACTGAAGTTACTATAGAAAAGGATGACCATTATGATAAATACAAATGTAAAGCACGGTATCAGATTATTTTTTATATGTTACTTAATTATTATTTACTTATTCGTTTACAACCAACAATCACCTTTTAATTTTTTACTCTTAAATACATTTTTAGGTTATCTGCCAATTGAATTAGCTTTTCACATCAAAGATAAATTATCAAATACTTATTTTTGGCTGTTAACAGCAGCTTGGCTATTCTTTTATCCGAACGCGCCTTACCTATTAACTGATATTTTTCATTTAAGCTTACTGCATCCCTATGACATAATGACAGGATTAATTAAATTAGATATTCATATGTGGCTAAACTATACTTATTTGTTGGTAAGTACCTTATCATGTACGTTACTTGCACTCGTTGGATTTTCTCAAATTGCCGACCAAATTAAAGAACGACTACACTTAACACCTTATTATTTTCGTTATGTCGTTATATTTGGCCTAACTATTTTGTCATCTGTCGGTGTCTATATTGGTCGTTTTTTAAGATTACACACTGTTTACCTACTAACATCACCAAAATTAACATTAAAATTGATTGCCGATATGTGGACAATTAAAATGTTAGCTTTTGTCGTTTTACTAACAATAGTCCAACTAGTTATTATCATTTGCTTAGAAGTCTATAGAAAAACAATAAAATAGGTGTAACTCGCATATAAATTGCGAGTTACACCTATTTTTTAGTCCTCTTCAGAAAGCATAATAACATTTTCAGAATAATTAATATATTCACGTAAACTTGACGCTAATGACCATGTAATATAGCCTCGTTCCATCAATTCCTGCATCGCAGAACGTTCAGCCGCAATAGCCTTTAATCTAAGTTGGTAACTTTGTTCCTCAGATTCGGCTTGATTAATATTTTTGGTCCGTTTTAATGTTTCGATACGATTACGATAATAAACAATCAAATGATACATAGCTTGCTGCTTAAATTGTTGATTGCCATCATCAGATTTTTTAACATACGTTGATAGTGCTTTAATAGCTGCTTTTGCTAAAGCTTTTTCTATATTTCGTCGTTCATAAACCATTTTTAATTCTTTTTCAGAATAGAGTGTCCGTCTCACAACCTTACCTAATTGAACAAAGGCATGATTAATATTTCTAACCGTTACAAATGAGATTTTCCGATTATTAATTTGACCTAATTTCGCTTTTTGTTTCATAATTTTCTTACTAATAATTGAATAGTTTTTATTACTAATAGCCTGCTTTAATCTCATTTTATCTAACGCTTCGAGTTCTCCATCTAAAGCAATTCGCCTAATGTCTGCTTCTTCCTCAACAATTTGGCGTAATCGTTCATCATCCTGATCAGAAAACTCAAGTCGACGAATCATAAATTGATATTCTAAAATTAATTCATAGGCAACTTTTTGATTAGATTCTCGTCGTTCAGATTCCAAGCGACTAATAGCAACTCGCATAATATAAATACGAGCTTGCTTTTCATTGAACTGCGTATCTCCGCTATCACTAGTTATGATAGCATCCTCATCTTCAACTAAAGTAGCATCAGGAACCTCATTACTGGTTTTCATTATTCCTTTTTCTTTAGTTAAAAGAGGTAATATCAAAATTGCGGCTACTAAACTTAAAATAATCACGCCACCAGCAATAAATAACATTAATGAACGCTCTGGAAAAGCAGCACCTGTTTTTATTATCGTTGGGACTGTTAACACACCAGCCATTGTAATTGCACCACGAACACCTGAAAATCCTGATATTAACGCAATACGCCAACTTGGCTTTGCCTTATTTTTTGATTTATTTTTCTTAGAAATTAATAACATATTAATATACGTCCAAACAACACGAATCACGACTAAAAAGAGCCAGACGACAAAAACATCAATAATAGCCGAAAGAGTACTACTATTGTTATCTTCTAATGTCTTTGACATCGCAATTGGTAATTCAATTCCAAGAATAATAAACACAAATCCATTCAGGAGATAAACCACAATTTCCCAGGTTTTTTCAGTTACTAACTTAATTTCAGGTAAGTACGTCGCGAAAGTATTCTTACGCATACTAGAGATAACGCCAGCGACAACTACCGAAATAACACCTGATGCATGCAAAAATTCTTCCGTAAAAAGAAAAATGATGAAAGGTGTTAAAATTTGTAATATCGTATTAAAAACAACATCATTAATCCCTTGCCTCATTAAAAAATCTCGTATTGTTGAAATCAGCAACATTAACACTGCTCCCGAGATAAAACCAACAATCGCAATATACGTAAAATCACCAAGCGCCTGTCCAAATGAAAAATAGCCAGTAACCGCAGCAGCAATCGCGTATTTAAAGGCAATTAATCCACTTGCGTCATTAATTAAACTTTCACCACTAACCAAATTTAAAATATTACTTGGTAATTTTGCTTTTTCAGCAATCGATTGCACAGCAACTGGATCCGTTGGTGACAAAATAGCTGCCAGTGCGAATCCAACTGCTAATGGCATTTTTGGAATCAAAAGATGAATGAAAAATCCAACTACCACAGTTGTTAAGAAAACCAATAATATGGCATTCGCAAAAATGGAACCTCTTAATTTCCACAATTCACGTTTTGGAAATTTTCGACCATCATTAAATAATAGTGGCGCAATAAAGAGTAATAAGAACCAATCTGTTTCTAACTCAATTGAGACTTTAAAAATTAAGGCAACGACAAAGCCTAATGCTATCTGGATCAATCCAACGGGTATTGAAACCAGATAATGACTGATAACATTTGATAGTAAAACAAGTGCAGCTAAAACAATAACCGATTCAAGTAGCGGCATTTACCATCTTCCTTTCTACTTTAGTCTTCTCCGATAATTCTAACTTCCGTTTCTAATCTAACCTTAAATTTTTCCCACACAACGTTTTGAACATGCTTAATAACATCCATATAATCTGTTGCAGTAGCGCCGTCTACATTAACAATAAACCCGGCATGTTTCTTTGATACTTGTGCGCCACCAATTTGGTAGCCTTGTAACCCAGCTTCGTGAACTAGTACACCAGTATAGTGTCCATCAGGTCGCTTAAAAACACTTCCACATGATGGGTACTCTAAAGGTTGTTTAGATGCACGTAAAAAGTTAAACTCATCCATTTTTTCACGGATATCATATTTATTACCTTCTTTTAATACAAAGGTTGCTTCTAATATGATGTCATTATCATCTTGAATTTGACTATGACGATAGTCAAAGTTCATTTCTTCGTTAACTAGTGTTTTCACATAACCAGTACGTGTAATAACACTAACTTCACTCAATACCTGGCTGATATCACCATCATATGCACCAGCATTCATAAATACGGCACCACCAACACTCCCAGGAATCCCAGCAGCAAATTCAAAATTAGTCAAGCCAGCTTGGTAAGCTTCTTCTGTTGTCTCAATAAGTGAGGCACCAGCTTGCGCTATAATTTTCGTCCCAGATACAGCAATTTTATCCATATCCGTTAAAATGATTACAAGTCCACGAATACCGCCATCTTTCACAACTAGATTACTCGAATTTCCTAAAACAGTTAAAGGAATACCATTTTCATTGGCTGTATTCACCAAAATTTTAACATCTGACACTGCATCAGGAAAAGCTAAAAGATCAGCCATCCCTCCCGTTTCAGTATTTGTATATTTAGCAAGTGGTTCATTTTTTAAAATTTTAATAGATGGAAATAGTTCTACAAAAGTGTCAATTATCATTATTTATTCGATTCCTTTCAACATTTAGCAATTCCTTCTAGTTTAACACGTTCAATGTTTATTTTTCTATTTTAACGCACAAACAAGCGACTTTTAATTGTATAACCTAACTGTTATACTTTATTAACATTATTAGACCGAGTATTTTAATAACCTTATCAGTCATATCGAATTAAAAAGGAGTTAATTATGAATTTTGTTACAATGGATTTTGAAACTGCTAATAATCAGCGTCATAGCGCCTGTTCAATTGCTTTAACAGTTGTTCGAAATAATCAAATCGTTGATGAATTTTATTCACTTATTAAACCGGAAACACCTTTTAATTGGCGTAATGTTCAAATTCATGGTATTCACGAAGAAGACGTTGAATTTGCACCAAAGTTTCCAGAACTATGGTCACATATTTCGCCACTTTTCCAGAACAATAGTTTAATCGTGGCACATAATGCCCCCTTTGATAACAGTATTTTGCATAATACATTGGGTTATTATGGATTAGAGACACCCCAATTTTTATTGTTAGATACGGTTAGAACAAGTCGTAAATTATTCCCAGAATTTCCAAATCATAAATTAAATACGGTTTGTGATGAATTGGGAATCACGTTAACAAATCATCACAATGCCTTAGATGATTCCGTTGCTTGTGCCAATATCTTACTCTATCAAGAACACGAATTTGGACAAGAAATTTTAAAACCATTTGTGAAGCCAGCATAATCAAATTTAAGCACATTAATAGGGCTACTGTTTAAACTGTTATATGATGACCGTAATCAAACCAAATTGGGGGAAATTACAATGTCAATTTATGATTATCAGGTTACACTAGAAAATGGTGAAACTTATTCATTAGAAAAGTACAAGGATCACCCTTTATTAATTGTTAATACAGCCACTAAATGTGGTTTTGCGCCACAATTTAAACAATTAGAAGAATTATATGAGGATTATCAAGACCAAGGATTAGTGGTACTTGGGTTTCCATCGAATCAATTCCATCAAGAAGTCGATAATGATGCGCAAGCAGCAGCTACCTGTCGTATGACATATGGCGTTAGTTTTCCAATGCATACCATTCAAAATGTAAATGGAGAAGATGCGTTACCACTATTTAAATACCTGACTGATGAAACGCAAGGCGTGTTGGGTAGCTCAATTAAATGGAACTTCACTAAATTTTTAGTTAATCGTGATGGACAAGTTGTTAAACGTTATGCACCTAAGACTAATCCTTTAAAGATGAAACCAGAAATCGAAAAATTGGTTAAATAAAAACAAGTTAGCTGATACCCCCATTTAGAGGCTATCAGCTAACTTGTTTTTTTAGTTGAAATGGGCCAACATATTATCATATTGTAATCCATTACTTTCTAATTCGATAGTACGTAAATTATCATCATGATCATCTTTCAATAATGTAATTTTTAACCAATCATTTGGTAATTCATCCTGAATAAATTCAGACCATTCAACAACACTCACACCATCAGAATTAAAATATTCATCTAACCCTAAATCTGCGCCGCCCATCCCTTCAAGTCGGTAAACATCCATATGAAATAACGGCAAACGGCCCTCACGATATTCTCTCACAATTGGAAATGTTGGACTTTTAACGTTCCGCTTGATCCCTAACCCAACGGCTAAGCCTTTAGCAAAAGTTGTCTTTCCTGCGCCTAAATCACCATCCAATAACAAAATCATATTAGGTTCAACAAGCTGTCCAATTTTTTCGGCAATTTCTTGTGTTTCTTCTACAGAACTGACTTCAATATTCATTAATTATTTCACCATTTCATTCTAAACTTTGCGCAGCTGTAATAATACCAACCTTGTAAATTTCTTCTACGTTAGCACCACGAGATAAATCTGAAACCGGTTGGTTTAATCCTTGTAGGATAGGTCCGATAGCTTCAAATCCACCTAAACGTTGTGCAATTTTGTAGCCAATATTTCCAGATTGTAATTCAGGGAAAATGAAAACATTTGCTTGTCCTGCAACCTTTGATCCAGGTGCTTTTTGTTCACCAACACTCGGTACAAAAGCAGCATCAAATTGTAATTCGCCGTCAATCGCTTCATTTGGTGCTAGTTTTTGTGCAATTTCAGTTGCTTCTGCTACCTTTGATACCTCTGGTGCTTTAGCTGAACCTTTAGTTGAAAAACTAAGCATTGCTACTTTGGGATCAATATCAAAGAGACGAGCCGTCTGAATGCTTGCAATTGCCATTTCTGCTAATTCTTGAGCAGTTGGATTAATACTGATCGCAGCATCAGAAAATAAATACTTTTCTGTATCATTATTTCTGGTCATAATAAAGGCACCACTTGTCCGACTCACGCCTGGTTTCGTTTTAATAATTTGTAATGCAGGTCGAACGGTATCTCCAGTAGCGTGAACAGCTCCAGAAACCATCCCTTCAGCTAATCCCATGTAAACGAGCATTGTACCGAAATAATTAACATCGCGTAACATTTCTTCAGCTTGTTCAGGTGTATTTTTACCCTTACGTCGTTCAACAAAGGCCGTTTTCATCTCATTAAAATCTGTTTCAGAATATTGTTTAGGATCAAGTAATTCTACACCGATACCATCAAGAGTTAAATCGAGCTTTGTGGCTAACTCTTTCATTTTTGCAACATCCCCCAATAAAATAGGTTCTGCCAAATTATCTTCTGCTAATTTAACGGCTGCTCTTAGAATACGTTCTTCTTCCCCTTCAGGAAAAACTATTTTAATTTTTTTACTTTCAATTTTGCTTTTCAAACTTTCAAATAATGACATATCATTTCCTCCTAATTAAGTGTTACTGGGTAATTGCCAGTTAATCGGTGGCAATCCCTGACTTATTAAATTTTGATTTATTTGTGAAAATGGTTTCGATCCAAAAAAACCGCGGTAAGCAGATAACGGACTTGGATGAGGTGATGTTATCACAATATTGTGATCTGTATCAATTAATTTAATCTTATCTTGGGCTGTCTTCCCCCATAAAACAAAAATAATTGTCTGTGAAGATTCGGATAATCGTTCAATCACACCATCTGTTAATAATTCCCATCCATGATTACGATGAGAATTAGCGGCGCCATCTCTTACAGTTAAGACTGAATTTAACATCAAAACACCTTGCTCCGCCCAACTCTTCAAATAGCCATGATTAGCTGGTGGAATTCCTAAATCTGTTTCCAATTCTTTATACATATTCCGTAAAGAAGGTGGAATTTTTTCTCCTGGTAAAACAGAAAAACTCAACCCATGAGCTTGATGCTTTTCATGATAAGGATCCTGTCCCAATAAACAAACTCTAACGTCAGAAAATGGGGTCAGTTCAAAGCTTTCAAAAATGCGATTTTTTTCCGGATAAATCGTCTCATTTTGATATTCATTATCAATAAACGTTTCTAAATCAGCATATTTAGATTTTGCAAGCTCTTCGGTCAAAATGGGTTGCCAATCATTATCGACATTAATATTCATTGTCTAACACCTCACAGATTAAGTTTACCATATTAGTGAATACAAAAATAAATGATTTGATTAAAATATCGAGCGGTTTCATGTTAAAATGAAACCAGTAAATAAGATTAGAGGAGTGTTGAATTTATGATAAAAATTATTGCATCAGATATGGATGGTACTTTACTAAATGATCAAATGGTGATTTCAGAAAAAAACGCCGATGCGATTAAACAAGCACAAGCATTAGGAGTCCACTTTATCGTTTCTACTGGCCGTGGCTATACTGAAGTTAAACCTTTAATTACAGCAGCCGGGTTCAATAGTCCAATGATTACATTTAACGGCGCAGAAGTTTTAGATGGAAATGGTAAAACACTTAGTACAACACCTATTTCAAAAAAAGTCGTTCAAACTTTAGTTCAAACATTCAAAAAAGAAAATTTTTACTTTGAAATGACAACCTCAAACGGTGTTTATTCTGATAATCGTGCAAACCGTATTCAAAATGTAGCGCGTCTAATCTCTGATACAAATCCAGATACACCATTTAAAATGGCTGTTTCATTAGCTGCAGCTCGTCTTGAATTAATGAATATCAATTACGTTGATGATTACCAAACAGTCATCGATGATTCAAAAATTGATATTTTTAAATTAATTGTTTTCAGTATGGATGGTCAAGAAGAATTACTCCCTTTAAAAGCAAAAATTGAAGAAGAAGACTCACTTGTTGTTACCTCTTCTGCACCTACTAACCTTGAAATTAACAACGTAAATGCCCAAAAAGGGATTGCACTCCAAGCTTTCGCTAAAGAACTTAATATCCCAATGTCAGATGTCATGGCAATTGGAGATAACTTAAATGATGTTTCTATGTTAAAAGTTGCAGGCGTCAGTTACGCCATGGAAAATGGCCACGACGAGGTAAAACGTATTGCCAATCATTCAGCAAAAACAAATTCTGAAGATGGTGTTGGCTTAGCTATTCTTGAACAGTTAGCTGAAAAATAAATCGATTGAGACTAAAAAGTGTAATTAATTAGAAAAAATAAGTCTATAAAAACTGTTGTTGATAGTAGTTTAAAAACTATTACCAATAACAGTTTTTTTACAACGAAAAAAACAAAAGCCATAAGACTTTTGTTACGTAATCAATCAGCCCTGTTACTCTCCAACTATCAATTATGAAACCCATAATACGTCGCTAACCAATTTGGTACTTATCTTTATTCAGTTGTTAGTAACACGATTACTTTCCCAAAACTATCCTGATTTTGTAAGTAAGCATGCGCTAAAGGAACTTCACTTAGTTTGAAGTTTTTTTCTGGTTTCACATCAACATCATATTTTGAAATGTAGTCCAACAGATCATTCAATTTATCCTGACTGACATTGTCAGAGTAAAAACTAGTGAGGTAACTATTTTTCTCGATATCTATAATCGGATCAAATTCTTCTAAAAACCATTTACCTCCTAATTGTCCCGTACTACATAAAATGCCTCCTTCGTTTAAATGTTGAAAACTATCTTTTATAGTGGCAGGGCCAATTAATTCTAAAATTTTGTCATACTTCTTTTCAGTCTCTAATACACCAGTCTTATCTATTATTACATCATTAAAACCAGCGGACAATAATTGCTCATTTTTTGCTTGGCTCCGACTAGTACCATCAATTACAATATCAGGATATCTGGCCTTCAACAATTTAAGAAATGAAATACCTACTCCACTTGTGGCGCCTCTAACTAAAATTTTATCTTTTTTTGTAATTTTTAAGTTTTTCATTGAACCAAATGCTGTATAGTACGTTTCAGGAATAGTCGCAAGTTCTTTCCAAGATATATTTGTTGTTATTGGATATATTTGGTTATTTGGTAATGCTACATATTCAGCATAGCTGCCATCAAATGCGCGTCCCATTTCTCCCATAATGGAAATAACTTTTTTCCCTATAGGTAATCTTTCAGGATCGCTCGTTTCTTCAACAACACCCACACATTCAATGCCTAAAACCCTAGGAAACAAAACAGTTGGCGATTTTCCCTCTCTCGTAAAAATCTCCGATCTATTGATACCAAACCCTTTTATTTTAATTAAGGACCAGTTAGCTTTTATTTTAGGTAAATTTACCTCTTGGTAAATAAGCTTATCTGTTCCTCCTGCTTCATTAACAACAATTGCTTTCATAATTTTACTTTTCTCCTTTGCTAAAAAGCTTTTTTCAATTCAAATCATCGTAAACATCCTAATTTTTAGTAACTATACATAAAAAATCCTAACCACCACGCGAAGTGATTAGGACCTTTTACAATGCTTGCCCCACCAAAAATTAATGAAAGGCCGAAAGATTTAATTAGTTTGCACTTTTTATGCATTTAAAACTTTGTTTAAGAAATCTTTTGTTCTATCATTTTGCGGATTACTAAATATTTCATCTGGTGTACTACTTTCTAAAATGTAACCATCAGCCATAAAGACCACACGATCAGCCACTTCTTTAGCAAAACCCATTTCATGTGTGACAACAACCATTGTCATACCATCCCTCGCAAGTTGTTTCATAACATCTAAAACATCCCCAACCATTTCTGGATCAAGTGCAGACGTTGGTTCATCAAATAACATAATATCTGGTTTCATTGCAAGTGCGCGTGCGATTGCGACACGTTGTTTTTGACCACCAGATAACGAAGCAGGTGCAGCATCTGCTTTATCACTCAAACCAACTTGGGATAAAAGACGTTTTGCTTCCTTAGTTGCTTCTTCTTTTGTTTCTTTTTTTAATTCAACAGGCGCTAAAATAATATTTTCAAGAACGGTTAAATGTGGAAACAAATTAAAATGTTGAAATACCATGCCAATATTTTGACGAACAACATTTAAATCAGTTTTTGGATCACTTATATCATGCCCCTCAATAATAATTGAACCGGAAGTTAAATCTTCTAATTTATTTAAACAACGTAAAAAGGTACTTTTCCCAGAACCGGAAGGTCCAATCATGCAGACAACTTCTTTTTCTGCAACTGAAATATCTAACCCCTTCAAAACTTCATTTGAACCATAGTTTTTTTTCAAATTTTTAACTTGAATTTTAGCTGCCATTATTTAATCTTCCTTTCGACTAAATTAGATAACCACGTTAATAACGTTATGATAACGAGATAAATCACCGCGATAATCAACCACATCTTGAATCCTTCAAGGTTTCTTGCGATTATAATCTTACCTGTTTGCGTTAATTCTAAAATACCGATAACAGATAAAATTGACGTATCTTTCAACGTAATAATAAATTGATTAATAAATGATGGAATCATAATCTTAATTCCTTGTGGCATAATGACTTTCATCATTGCTTTTCCATAAGGTAATCCTAGACTACGAGCAGCTTCCATTTGGCCATTATCAACAGCCTTAATCCCACCTTTAACAAAGGCCGCTGTATACGCACCTTCATTTAACGTTAAGGTTATAATACCTGCCACAAATGCTGGAATCTTGCTCCCGGTTAAATTAGGAATACCAATGTAGATAAAGAAGGCCAATACAATTAGCGGTAGGCCACGGAAAATGTAAATTAATGTACTTGAAAGCCCATTAAGCCATTTATTTGGCGCAACACCCATCATACCTAAAATAATCCCTAAAACTGTTGCACAAACAATAGCCACAATTGTTAATAACATTGTTTGTTTAAATCCTTCTAATAATGAGCCACTATTTGTTTTCAATAAACCTAAAATTGTTCGAGAATTTTTAGAGTTAGCATTTTTTGCGTTCGTTCCAGTGTACTTATCAACAATCTTTTTATATTCACCGTTAGCTTTAAGTTTCTTTAGCCCGGCATTAAATTTTGTTATTAATTCTTTATTTTGCCCTTTTTTAACGGCGAATCCATATTCACCTTTTTCATATGTTTTACCAACTACTTTCATTTCAATACCATTCTTAACACCATATGCTAAAACTGGTTTATCATCAAAAGTCGCATCGGAATTTCCTGTCACAACATCGTCATACATGTTACTTGAATCATCAAAAGTTGTTGTTGTAATATTATATTGTTTTTTAATTGAGTTTACGAATTCTCCGGCAGCTGTACCAACTTTAATCGCTACCTTTTTCCCTCTTAAATCATCCAAAGATTTAATTGAACTGTTTTTACCAACAGCCATAGCTACCCCAGCTTCATAATAACTATCTGAGAAATCAAATTTAACACGACGTTCTGGAGTTATCATCATACCAGCCATAACCCCATCAATTTGGTTAGCATCTAATGCTTGAACCGCTGCATTAAACCCTAAGGCTTTAATATCAACTTTAAATCCTTCCTCTTTAGCAATGGCTCGCATTATATCCATATCAATACCAACATATGATTTACCATCTTCTGCTTGATATTCAAATGGTGCATAAGTTACATCAGTCCCGATTGTATACGTCTTTTCTGCTGCATTTACTTGATTACTATGTAAAAATAATAAAAATACACATGCGACCATGATTGACATGATCATTGACTGCCATTTTTTCATAATATCCTCCCCAAAACATTTTGATGTAACATAATATAACATATCTACACTTAGCAAGCAATTTAGTTGTTTTGACAATTATTTAAGTACCCTATACACTAGAGATATTCAGGAAAGGATGGTTTATATGATTATTAGAAGAGCAACAAAAAAAGATGCACACGAGGTCGTTCCTTTAGTGAATATTATTTTAGAAGATATGGAAATTCCTATTCTTCAAGAAATTCCATTACCCGACCTATTCAAAGTGCTAGAGCTTGCATTTGAAACAGAAGACTACCGTTACAGCTACGGTCGTGTTCAAATTGCCGATATTGATGGTAAGGTTGCTGGGATAGCATTTGGTTATCCGGATGAAGATGAAGACCATCTTGATCTTGCTATGAATCAATTTTTCCCACAAATTGGTTTACCTGAAACAACTGAACTCTTTCCAGACTCAGAAGTTTATCCAAATGAATGGTACCTTGATACCCTTGCTGTTTCACCAGATTTCCAAGGACAAGGCATCGGCACAAAACTTCTAGAGTCTCTTCCCGAGATTGCCCGTGCAGCTGGAAAAACAAAGATTGGCTTAAACGTCGACTTTGCAAATCCTAAAGCAGAAAAGTTATACACAAAAATGGGCTTTAAAACTGTTGGTAACATGATTATTAGTGGTCATGACTATCATCATATGCAAAAAGATATTTAAATAAATAAAAAGGTCTGCTAAAAATAAATTTAGCAGACCTTTTTTCATATCTTTATTCTAAAACTTTTACAGTAACTGTCTTTTTACCCCATGTGTAACATCTTGCATTTGAGATAAAATGCACATCAATTCGGTTTCCTTTAATTGCTGAACCTGTATCGCCAGCAATCGCAACACCATAACCAGATACCCAGACAACAGTTCCTAGCGGAATAACTGAAGGATCCACAGCAATTTGTTGTGGATTAGTTAACAAACTTAACCCATATGATCCATGAGTTCCCATCCCTGGTGCATTTGTTGAATAAGCCGTTGCGACCATTTGTAACGTTTTCTTAGTTGATTTGCCAGAAGTATCGTTGCTTGCTTTTTGGTCAGTACTTCCTTTTTTATCTGATGAATCATCACTTTCAGCCTTTTTAGCTGCTTCTTTTTTAGCAGCTGCTGCTGCCTTAGCATCAGCTTTAGCCTTTGCTTCTCTTGCTTTTTTTGATAACTCAGCATCTTTAGCCTTTGTTACTTTGGCTAAATCTTTCTTTGCGTCACCTAAAGTATCTTTTAACGCTGCTAATTGTTTATTCATTTCTTTTGTTTCTTGTTTTGTTTCAGATTGTTTTAATTTCAATGATTTTTGTTCAGATTCCAAATGCGCTTTAGCATCTTCCATGGTTTTGATATTAGACGCAACATCTTTCATCGTTTTGTTATCAGCAGATTGTAAAACAGAAACTGCGTAAACACGGCTAATAAAATCACCAGCATTCTTTGCTTCAAGAATAGCCGTTACCATTTTACTACTTGAATCATTAACTTGTAGACTTCTTAATCTATCTTTAGCATTTTCAATACGTGTATCTAATTGTTTTTGTTCATTACCAATTGATTTATCTTGTGAACCAATTTTCTTTTCTTTATCAGAAATTTCTTGATTTAATTTATCAATTTTTGCATACTCATCATTAATACTCGTTAATGACTTTGAAATTTTTGAATTAGCAGTTGTTACTTTCTCTTGTGCAGCTGATTCTTGTTTTTTTAAATCACTGATAGATGTTGCACTAACAGAAACCGAACCACCTAATAAGCAAAGTATAACTGCCGTAAAACCAATAATATTTCTAATTTTCAAAATAATACTCCTTTTTGTAAATAACTTTATTACCCATTTCTAGAGTATATCGAACCGACAAGTCAGACATGTGTCAGGCATATTACAAAACATCACTCATATTACAACTCTATGACTAACGTACCCTCATTTTCAGAAATAATCATTTTATTTGAGTTCATTTTCAAAACCGTTTCATTTTGAGCCTGAAATATGCTATGATATGTAGATTATACAAACGAATAGTGAGGGTATTAAATGATAACTGTAAGTAATGTAAGTTTAAGTTTTTCAGACCGTAAGTTATACGATGACGTTAATTTAAAATTCACGCCTGGTAATTGTTACGGACTAATCGGTGCTAATGGCGCTGGTAAATCAACATTTTTAAAGATTTTATCTGGTGAAATAACACCAAGTACAGGTAAAATTTCATTAGATCCAAATGAACGTATGACAATGCTACAACAAAATCATTATGGCTTCGAAGAATATACTGTTCTTGAAACAGTCATTATGGGTTACAAAGAACTCTATGCTGTTATGGAAGCAAAAGATGCTATTTATGCAAAAGCTGATTTTTCTGATGAAGATGGTATCAAAGTTGCTGAACTAGAATCTGACTTTGCTGAAATGAATGGTTGGGAAGCTGAATCAGAAGCTTCAACTCTTTTACAAGGCTTAGGCTTCGCTGAAGATATGCAAAATAAAAAGATGAGCGAACTAACAGAAAGTCAAAAAGTTAAGATTTTGCTTGCACAAGCACTTTTTGGTAATCCTGATGTTCTCTTACTTGATGAACCTACTAATGGGTTAGACATCAAATCAATTAACTGGTTAGAAGATTTCTTAATTAACTTCTCAAATACCGTTATTGTTGTTTCTCATGATAGACATTTCTTAAATAATGTCTGCACCCACATGTGTGATGTTGATTTTGGTAAAATCAAATTATTCGTTGGTAATTACGACTTCTGGATGGAATCAAGTGCCTTAGCTTCAAAACTTGCAAATGATTCTAACGATAAAAAAGAAGCTAAAATCAAAGAATTACAAGATTTCGTTGCACGATTCAGTGCTAACGCTTCTAAATCTAAACAAGCAACTTCTCGTAAGAAAATGCTTGAAAAAATCACACTTGATGATATTCAACCTTCATCACGTCGCTACCCATTCATTAACTTTGAAATCGACCGTGAAATTGGTAATGATTTATTATCAGTTAGTGGCGTTTCAAAAACAATTGATGGCGTAAAAGTTTTAGATAATATCTCATTTAGTTTAGGCAAAGATGATAAAACAGCCTTTACAAGTGAAACTGATATTGCTGTTACAACATTAATTAGAATTCTTTCTGGTGAATTAGAACCAGATACAGGTACAGTTCAATGGGGTGTAACAACATCACAAGCTTACCTTGCTAAAGATAATAACGACCAATTCGCTGATGAACATTTAACAATTATCGATTGGTTACGTCAATTTGCTTCTAAAGCAGAAAGTGATAACACTTTCTTGCGTGGATTCTTAGGTCGTATGTTATTTTCTGGTGAAGAAGTCGATAAAGAAGTTGGCGTCTTATCCGGTGGAGAAAAAGTTCGTTGTATGTTATCAAAAATGATGTTAACAAGAAACAACGTTCTTTTACTTGATGATCCTACTAACCATTTAGATTTGGAATCAATTACTTCATTGAATGAAGGTCTTTCAAATTATAAGAGTGCTCTATTATTCGGCTCTCATGATCGTGAGTTCATTCAAACAATCGCTAACCGTATCATCGAAGTAACACCAAACGGTCTTGTTGATCGAGCAGATACTACTTATGATGAATTCTTAGAAAATAAAGATGTTCAAGATCAAATTGCTGGTCTTTACAAACAAGCTTAATAACTAAAAAGGAAGCAACCAATTTCAAAATTGGTTGCTTCCTTTTTTATTAGTAATTTTTAAGTACGCGTTGAATTTGGCGTTCCTGATCTCGACGTTTAATTGTTTCACGTTTATCGTAATCATTCTTCCCTTTTGCAACACCGATTAGTACTTTTGCAAAGCCGTTTTTAATGTACACTTTCAAAGGGACAATTGTAACACCCTTATTTTTAGTTGCTTCATCAAATTGAGCTATTTGTTTTCTATGCAATAATAATTTACGATTTCGAAGTGGATCATGATTGAATTGATTTCCTTGATCATACGTTGAAATATGAACATTCATCAGCCAAGCTTCACCATTTCTAATTTGCGCAAATCCATCTTTTAGATTAATACGACTATTTCGAACGGATTTAATCTCAGTACCTGTTAAAACGACACCAGCCTCAACCGTATCTTCAATGTTATAACTGTGTCTTGCTTTTTTATTCTGGGCTAAGGGTTTATCAAAAGATGACTTTTCTTTTCGCAATCTTAATCCCCCCGATATTATTTTTGACGTGTATTATTTTTTCTTGGTGCTGTGTTTTTATTAGCTGATTTGTAGAATGGTTTCTTTCCATTACTATTTCCAGCAGCTGGTTTACCATTACGGTTATAAGGTTTCTTGTCTCCTGGACGACCATTACCTGGACGTTTGAAGTTTCCACCTTTACCTCGTAAATCAGAAGTTGGTGTGTTTTGTGGATTAACAATTTCAAAATCAATCGCACTTTGCTCAATATCAACTTTAGCAACTTTTACTTCGATTGGTTGACCAATTCTGAAAGTTCTCTTGGTTCTCTTACCTACTAATGCCATATGCATATCTAAATATTCATAATAGTCATCCTTCATATTACTAATATGAACAAGACCTTCAACAGTATTTGGTAATGAAACGAAGACACCAAACTTCATAACTGAGCTAACAACACCTTCAAAGGTTTCACCAACATGATCAGCCATGTATTCAGCTTTTTTCATTGCGTCAGTATCACGTTCGGCATCAATTGCGCGACGTTCCATTTGTGATGTATGTGTTGTAAGTTCAGGTAATTGTTCAGCATATTTTTCTTTTTGAGTGTCCCCAATACCATTTTCTTCGTAGAAACGAATTAAACGATGAACCATCAAATCAGGGTAACGTCTAATTGGTGACGTAAAATGCGTATAATCAGTAGCAGCTAAACCAAAGTGACCTAATGATTCATCAGTATATTTAGCTTGTTGCATACTTCTAAGTAACATAACAGAAACCATTGATTCTTCAGGTTTACCAGCTACTTCTTTTAAAACACCTTGTAACATTTTAGGTGTTACATTCTTACTATCACCTTTAACAACGATACCAAAACTGGTTAAAGTTTCGAAGAAACGCATTACTTTTTCATTCTTAGGTGTTTCATGCACACGGTAAACAAAAGGTACTTTTAATTTATCGTAATGAGCTGCAACAGTTTCATTTGCAGCTAACATAAATGATTCAACTAAACGTTCACTTGTTCCACGAGTTCTAATTTGAATATCAATTGGGTGACCCGCTTCATCAACGATAATCTTAGATTCATTATCATCAAAACTAATTGCACCACGTTTTTTACGCATTTTTTCAAGAATTTTGTGTAATTCGCCCATTGTTTCAAACATTGGGACCAATTCTTCATATTTAGCTTTCGTCTTTGCATCATCTGATTCAAGAATCTTGTTAATGGCTTTGTAAGTCATACGTTCTGTCGTTTTAATCACACTTTGGAAGATTTTGTGGTTAACAACATAACCTTCTGGTGTAATTTCCATTTCACAACTCATAGCAAGGCGTTCAACTTTTGGATTCAATGAACAAATACCATTTGATAATTTGTGAGGCAACATTGGAATAACACGGTCAGTTAAATAAACACTCGTTCCACGTTCGTATGCTTCACGATCAAGTGGTGTGCCTGGTTGGACATAATGCGAAACATCAGCAATATGCACACCTAAATGGTAGTTCCCGTTATCAAGTTTCCAGGCAGTAACAGCATCATCTAAATCCTTAGAATCAATACTATCAATTGTTACCAATGTTTGGTCCGTTAAATCAACACGGCCAATTTTTTCTTCTGGTAGCACAACTTCTGGAGTTGCTTCAGCTTGAGCCATAACATCTTCAGGAAATTCACTAGGAATATCATGTTGATAAACAACTTGTAAAATATCCATACCTGGATCGTCTTTGTTACCCACAACTTCTTTAACCAATGTTTCAATAACTAATGGTTTTTCACTTGTTGGGTAAGCAGTAATATCAGCTGTAATAACTTCTCCGGCAACTGGATGTAAACCAACCCCTGTTACCAATAAGTTATAACGTTGTAATTTCTTGTTTTTAACAACTAAATGGCCAATTATTCCTGAATTTTCAAGGTCAGATGGTTCAACTTCAAATTCACCAACAATTGATGTTACATTATGTTCAACAATTTTATTAACTTTACCTTCAGGACCACGGTCATCCCCAGGTTTAGCAGCACTTGTAATCTCAATCTCAACACTATCACCATTTAAGGCAGACATTGTTTGTGTTGGATTAACGAAAACATCAGGTTGTTCTGGATCAATCGTAACGAATCCAAATCCACGATCATTTGCATGAAAAATACCCACTAATTGTGGTGTTTGAAGTGCAATTTGAAATTTGCCTTCTGATGTAATTTTCACTTCACGTTTACGTTCCATTTCAGCAAGTGTTTTAACAAGTTCTTTGAACGCATCCTGGCCTTCTAATTTAAGGGCAGCTGTTAATTCTTCAACACTGAAAGATTCATTTTCTTTAATTTTTAGTTCTTTTAATATAAGTTCTTGCATCTTTTTATCCATGTATACCTCGTTTTCATATTCGTATTTGCGTTACATTTATTTATTATTAATTTTATTTTATTTCTAAATAAAAGCCTCCTGCTGCAACAATTGTTTGCACAGGAGGCTTTCTTTATTATTATTTTGAGGCCAAATAGACAAGTCCTAGAGCTAGACAGAAAAATAAAACGCCCAAGACAAAGGTTACTTTTTGCATAAATGCTTCGAATCCACGTGGTTTTTGTTTGCTAAATAAATCGTCAGCACCACCACCGCCACCAGATAAAGCACCTGAAGCGTTATTTGTTTTTGCAGGTTGCATCATAACAGCGATAATCATTAAGACTGAAACGATGATAATTAAAATTGTTAGTATGTTAGTCAAATCATTTACCTCCTTAACCCAATTACGTAATCTATATCTATACTAATTTAGCACAGTTTGCATTAATTTTCCACCGTTATTATTTTATTAAAGTGATTCAAATCCGGATAATGTATCCATTTCTGTCTTAAGTTTAGGTCGATTTTGGTGCTCAGTCAAAAGAACTAATGTATCTCCTGCTTTTAAAACCGTCACACCATGTGGAATTAATTGCTTTTCACCACGTCTAACCGTGATTAATAAGCTATTTTCAGGCCAAACTACTTCTGAAACTTTTTTATTTTCTAAATTTGATCCAGCAAAAATAGGCGTCTCAAGTCGGTCCTTTTTACCGCCCAAATCAATTTCATTTTGACCAATTAATTTTTTAAGTAAAGAATCGTAGATAGGTGCGCCGCCTAAAATATCAATAACTAAAAATGAAACTAATGAAATAATGGCTAGTGGCATTAAGTGATGTAAACTACCCACCATTTCCGTAACTAATAAAATAGCTGTAAAAGGTGCTTTACCAATTCCAGCAAAGTACCCGGCCATTCCAAAAATAATAAAATCAGTTATATATTTAGCTGGTAACAACCCTAACATTATCATAACAGTTGCATACCCAGCGCCAATAATAGCGCCTAATGTTAGAATAGGCAGAAAAATACCACCTGGTAATCCAGAACCATAGGATATCATTGAAAAGATAAATCTTAAAAGAAAGAGTCCCAATAAAACGGTCAATGATTTACTTTGAACTAGACTTAAAATAATCTCATTACCGCCACCTAAAGTTTGTGGTAAGTATAATCCAATCGGAATAACTAAAATAAAAGGGACAATTGAGCGATAAAAAATCGGAATTTTATGTAGAATATTATATAAATCAGTCGATTTAAGTAATACGTTTTGATACAGATAGCCTAGGAGGCCCAAAATAAGCCCTAAAGCAATCAAATGCCAGTATTGTAACAATGATAAGGTCTGAATATCCATCATTTGTAGCGCCGGTTTTAGACCGAAAAAATGCAATGAAATATAATTGGCTGAAATTGAACTAGCTAATGCTGTTGTCCAAATCAACGGTGAAAAATTATGATACACTTCCTCTAATATAAAAAGCGTACTCGCAATTGGTGCATTAAAAGCTGCGGATAGACCTGCAGCGCCACCACCTGCAATCAGAATGCGGCGTTCCGATTCAGTATGTTTAGTCATCTCTGCGAATCCTTGTCCGACTGCTGCACCTAGTTGAATAGATGGGCCTTCACGGCCGAGGAATAGCCCTGATCCAATGCCTAAAACACCACCGATAAATTTTCGCCATAAAACTGACCACCAACGCATTTCAAGATTACCAGCAAGCTGGCCCTCTACTTGCGGAATACCGGATCCCATAATATTTGGCTCTTGCTTCATTAGTGTTCCAATACCTAGTACCATAGCTAGACTCAAAAGAATCATTGGAAACAGTAACCACATATTCTGATTAATTGCCTGGTAAAAATAGATAAAGACTTTAAGCACATAAATAATAGCTAACCTAAATAGACTTACAACGATACCTGTAACGAGCCCAATTAATAGCCCTCTTAAAATAAATATGAGATTAGTTAAATTCAATCGCTCTTTGATACCTTGTTTTGTCATAAAACCATACACACCTCTTCATTCTATTAGTATATGCTAAAATCCAATTATTTGCTGAACTCATTAGTAACAAAAAAAGAATTATTCAACTATTGAATAACTCTTCTTAAAAACTAGCATAATCTAATGATCACTTAAGGATGATAAATCATACTCATAGCTATAAGTCCCCAGCCTAAATTTTTTTTAAATAAACCGGTTGTCGAAATTTCCATATAAAATCGACCAACGTCAGCACTTAACTTTATTTTATTTTTTAAATTACTTACAGCCAATAAGCGCAACGACTCCGCTAAATCAGCGACTGCCTTCTCGAAGTACTGCCCACGCTCAACTTTATTTTTAAAATCAACTAATAAGAGACGTTCCTCATTTGTCGTTTCTTCGTTTAAAATAAGATCATAAACTTTTGATGTTAGATCATCTTGTATTGTAATACGCTCTGATTTTTTCATACACGCTCACATTCCTAACTATAATTTCCAACATCTAAATTATACAACAATAAGTTTTACCTTTCAATATAGTGCGTCCTATTATAATACAAAAAAGGTCCCACCTAAAATCAAATTAGGTAGGACCTTCTTTCAATCAGAAACGCTTAATTCATAAAGAATTATTTGTTAACGATTGTATCGCGAGCATCTGAACTCAAGTTGTAGAATGAGTGGATACCTTTGTATTCTGATGTTTCTTCTAAGTTATCTTCAATTCTCATTAATTGGTTGTACTTAGCGATACGATCAACACGGCTCAATGAACCAGTCTTGATTTGGCCAGCATTAGTTGCAACAACTAAGTCAGCGATAGTTGTATCTTCAGTTTCACCTGAACGATGAGAAACGATAGCTGTATAACCAGCTTCTTTAGCCATTTCGATAGCTTCCATTGTTTCTGTAAGTGTACCGATTTGGTTAACTTTGATAAGGATTGAGTTTGAAACGCCCATTTCGATACCTTTTTTAAGGTAGTCAGTGTTTGTAACAAATAAATCATCCCCAACTAATTGAACTTTGTTGCCCAATTTAGCTGTCATCATCTTCCAGCCTTCCCAATCGTTTTCATCCAAGCCATCTTCAATTGAGATAACTGGGTATTTGTCAACGATTGCTTCAAGGAATTCAACCATTTCTTCAGAAGTATAATCTTGGCCATTTTCGCCTTCATATTGTAATCTATATTTGCCAGTTTCAGCATTGTAGAATTCTGATGAAGCAGCATCAAATGCGATAGCAATATCTTTACCAGGTTTGTAACCGGCACGTTCGATTGCTTCGATTAAGATTTCAAATGGTTCTTCATTGTTCTTAAGATCAGGAGCGAAACCACCTTCATCACCAACAGCAGTAGAGTAGCCTTTTTCAGCTAAAATCTTTTGTAAGTTATGGAATGTTTCTGAACCCATACGTACAGCTTCTTTGATAGAAGGTGCGCCAACAGGCATGATCATGAATTCTTGGAAATCAACACTGTTGTTAGCATGTGATCCACCATTGATAACGTTCATCATAGGAGTTGGAAGGACATGTGCGTTAAATCCGCCTAAGTAACTGTATAAAGGAACTTCTAATTCATCAGCAGCAGCACGAGCAGCAGCAATTGAAACACCTAAAATAGCGTTAGCGCCCAATTTACCTTTGTTTGGTGTACCATCTAATGCGATCATAGCTTTATCAATACCAACTTGATCAGTAACATCATATCCAACAATTTCTTTAACGATAATGTTGTTTACGTTGTCAACAGCTTTAGTAACGCCTAAGCCCATGTAACGAGATTTGTCGCCATCACGTAATTCAACGGCTTCATGTTCACCAGTTGAAGCACCTGAAGGAACAATTCCGCGGCCCATTGCGCCGTCTTCTGTGTAAACTTCAACTTCAACAGTTGGGTTACCGCGTGAATCTAGAACTTCGCGTGCATAAATATCTGTAATCATTGACATAAATTTGTACTCTCCTTTAAAAACGTTTTTTGGCGGGGATACAATAACACCCTTACCATTATTTTAATAGTTTATTGATTCATTTTCAATCTTTTTAACAGCTAAAATACGAATTATGCTTTGAAGTTAACAAGGTCTAAGTATGAAGCAGTTTCCATACTTGCGCCACCAACTAAACCACCATCAATATCGTCTTTACCCATTAATTCTACGACGTTACCAGGTTTAACTGAACCACCGTATTGGATACGAACTTTATCAGCAACTGTTTGGTCATACAAATCAGCAACTGTTTTACGAATTACTGCACAGATTTCTTGTGCTTGGTCAGAAGTAGCTGTTTCACCAGTACCGATAGCCCAGATTGGTTCGTATGCAATAACTGCAAGATTAACTTGTTCAACAGATAAGCCTCTTAATGCAGCAGAAACTTGTCCAGCAACCCATGATTCTGCTTCGCCGGCTTGACGTTGTTCTAACGTTTCACCACAGCAGATAATAGGAACCATACCATTATTGAAAACAGCATGTGCTTTTTTGTTAATATCGTCATCATTTTCGCCGAAGTATTCGCGACGTTCTGAATGACCAATAACAACATAGTCAACACCCATTTCAGAAAGAACTTTTGGTGAAGTTTCACCAGTAAAAGCACCTTCATCTTCAAAGTATGCATTTTCAGCAGCAACTTTTAAGTCAGTACCTTTAGCAGCATCAAGTAATGTTTGTAAATCTACTGCAGGAGCAGCAATAACAGATTCAACATCGTCAAACTTTGGTAATTTACCTTTAAGACCTGCTACGAATTCAGCAGTTTCTTTAGGGCCTTTGTTCATTTTCCAGTTACCAGCAATAATTGGTTTACGCAAAATAATAACTTCCTTTCGTTAATAGACGGTTTCTTACGACAATTTAATTAAAAATTATTTTGTTGTAATAGCAGCAATACCTGGTAAAGTTTTACCTTCAAGGTATTCAAGTGAAGCGCCACCACCAGTAGAAATATGAGTTAATTGATCAGCAACACCTAATTGTTGAACAGCAGCAGTTGAATCACCACCACCAACGATTGTTGTAGCTTCTGATAAAGTACCCAAGAATTTACCGATTTCAAGTGTTCCGTTAGCATAGTTGCTCATTTCGAATACACCCATTGGTCCGTTCCATACAACTGTTTTAGCATCTTTTAAAACATCTTTAAATTCTGCAACAGATTTAGGTCCGATATCCAATGCCATGTAACCGTCAGGAATGTCACCATCAACAGTTTTGTGTTCAACATCGTTATCAAATTTTTCAGCAACGATTGAATCAACTGGTAATACTAATTTGTCGCCAGCTTCTTCAATGATTTGTTTAGCTAAATCAATTTTGTCTGTTTCAACTAATGATGAACCAATCTTCATACCTTTAGCAGCGTAGAAAGTATAAGTCATACCACCACCAACGATAACTTTGTCAGCTTTTTTAAGTAAATGAGAAATAACACCAATCTTATCTGAAACTTTTGCGCCACCTAAGATAGCAACAAATGGACGTTTTGGTTCGTCAACAGCTTCACCTAAGAATTTGATTTCTTTTTCCATTAAGAATCCAGCAGCAGCTTGTTCCATGTTGCTTGAGATTCCAACGTTAGAAGCATGTGCACGATGAGCTGTACCGAAAGCATCATTGACAAACAAGTCGCCAAGTGAAGCCCAGTATTTACCTAATTCAGGATCGTTTTTGCTTTCTTTTTTACCATCTAAATCTTCAAAACGTGTGTTTTCCATTACTAAAACATCGCCGTCTTTCATTGCTGCAATTGCGTCTTCTAATTGAGGACCACGTGTAGCAGGAACAAAAGTAACAGGTTTGTTTAATAAGTTAGATAAACGTTCTGCAACTGGACGTAATGATAATTCTTTTTTGTCTTCTTCAGTCTTAATACGACCAAGATGAGAAAGAAGAATGGCTTTACCACCATTTTCAGTTACATATTTGATAGTTGGTAATGCAGCAACGATACGGTTATCATTACCAATCACACCGTTTTTAATAGGAACATTAAAATCGACACGAATTAAAACTTTTTTGTCATTTACATCTAAATCTGAAACGATTAATTTAGCCATTATAATAGCCTCCTGTGTAATTTTGATTAAATAAAAAGGCAGAGGGAGTATTGCGTCCCTCCGCCTAAGCATAGTTATATGCGGTTTTAAAAAAGTTTAACTAGATTATGCTTCTAAGCTAGCAAATTTTTCTAATGTACGAATCATTTGTGCTGTAAAGCCAGATTCGTTATCGTACCAAGCAACAGTTTTAACCAATTGGTTAGCGCCAGTACCAGTTACTTCAGTTTGTGTTGGGTCAAAGATTGAACCAAAACTTGTACCAATGATATCTGATGAAACGATTTCGTCAGCATTGTAACCAAATGATTCGTTGTTTTCAGTTCTTGCTTTAATAGCAGCATTTACTTCATCAACTGTAAGATCTTTTGATTTCAAGATTGTAACCAATTCTGTCAATGAACCAGTAATAACTGGGACACGTTGTGCATGGCCATTCAATTTACCAACAAGATCAGGGATTACCATACCGATAGCTTTAGCAGCACCAGTAGAATGAGGAATTGTGTTACCTGCAGCAGCGCGTGCAGCACGTAAGTTTCCACCACGGTCAGGACCATCTTGTAATTTTTGTGTAGCTGTGTAAGCATGAACTGTTGTCATTGTACCAACTTCGATACCGAAAGCATCGTTAACAGCGCCAGCAAGTGGTGCTAAACAGTTAGTAGTACATGAACCAGCAGAAGCAATCTTAGTATCTGAAGTTAAAATGTCATCATTTACACCGTAAACGATTGTAGGCATTTTACCAGCAGGAGCTGAGATTAATACACGTTTTGCGCCAGCTTTAATATGAGCTGAAGCTTTTTCTTCTGATGCGTAAAAACCAGTTGATTCTAATACGATATCAACATTATTGTTTTTAACCCAAGGAATATTTGATGCATCTGCTTCTGCATATACAGGAATTTCCTTACCATTAACAACAATACCATTATCTGTTGCGCTAACTTCTGCGTCGAAGTTACCATGGGCTGTATCATATTTTAATAAATGAGCCAACATTGATGGAGAAGTTAAATCGTTGATTGCTACAACTTCGATGTTATCTGAAACTTCAGCAATACGACGGAAAGCTAAACGACCAATACGGCCAAAACCGTTAATACCAACTTTTACTGACATACTTAAATTTCCTCCTTTAGGAAATGAAGATTTATTTATTTTAAAAAGCGTGTTTGCACACTACTTTTTTAAAATCGAGTTTGCGGCACCCTCATCCGTGATTAACCACGTCTGTTTAGGTGCAAGTTTCATGTATGCCACAATTGCTTCGGCCTTAGAATGGCCACCTGCAACTGCGAAAATACATTTTATGTGCGTGAGATCCTCTATTTGTAAACCGATACGAGGAATCCTATAAACGACCTTGCCTTGAGCATCAAAGAAATATCCGAATGCCTCACCTACAGCTTTGTCCTCTTTCAACATGTCTATTATACCACTAGACATGTCACGACGCTTAGCCATATGCATTGCTTCTCCAATACTGTGAATTACAGCATTGCTTTCCTTGATTAAGTTCAAAACTTCTTGAATGCTCGGTTCTTCAAGAAGAGGCTCGTACGTTTTCTCACTTAGTTGTTCAGGTACATACAAGGCTCTATGTTTGCCGCCTGTGTGTAATGCCATCTTACCACTAATCGAGTTGGCTTGTATATCTACTGATTCACCAACACCACCTCTGGCTGGTAAAAAAGTTAAATCGCGCTTAATTGAAAGACGTGTTGTCAACTGATCAGCTACTTGAGCCATCGTTGTGCCACCCATTACCGCAATTAAATTTTTACCTTCTGGCAATAAGAGTGCTAACTTAGCAGCTAGACTCTTACCCATTGACTCTAAAACTTTAGGTTGTTCATCGGAATCGCCTGATACAATCAAACAATGTTCAATGCCTAAAATTCGACTCAACTCTTGTTCATCCTGTCGAACACCAACTAAATTATCCATCACTTTTTCAAGGCCATGTAGTACTGATATACCTCTATCCGTTAGCGTCATTCCTGACTTACCAACGACGATAAGTTCTTGCTTACGCAGAAAATCTGTTTCGGTTCTCATAACGCGTTCGCTTAGATTTAAAGTTGCTGCCAACATTCTGCGACCAACAGGCATCATCCATTCAATCTGTCTTAAAACAAAATATCTTTGTTTTAAAACTTTAATCATGTCTGGTGCAATTGCTTCGATCCACTCTAATTCATGATGCATACTGCACCTGCTCTCTTATGGGGCATTATTTGTCCCACAGTGTCGCATTATGACCCATTAATTCTAAAAAAACAAAGCACGATAACATTCTGCATTAATCAAAGTGTCTTCATACCTTTATTACAAGACAAATTATATCAGGTTGTTTCATACTTTGCAAGCACTTCAAACGACTATCTGCCATGTCAGCAATTGACGTTTGATATATGAGATAAGGTCATAATTGTTCCTAATCCTTGTAGCGTTTTCTTGCTGATGACGATGGAATGTTCAGGTTTTCACGATATTTTGCAACTGTTCGTCTCGAAATATCGATGTTTTGTTTCATTAATTGTAAAACTATTTTTTGATCAGAGAAAGGTTTCGTTTTATCTTCAGATTCAATCAAAGTCTGCATAGTTGTCATAATCGTTTTTGAAGATAGCTCTTCAGCATTCTTTTTGTTCTTATTTGCGATTTGTCCAAAGAATGATTTTATTTCATAAACACCAGATTCTGTTTCAATGTACTTATCATTAACGGTTCGACTAATTGTTGATTCGTGAACACCTAAAGCGGCTGCAACTTCCCGTAAAAGTAATGGCTTAATTGGTTTGGTTTTATCAGTGAAGAAGTCAGCCTGATATTTCAAAATATATTGTCCTACTTTTAAAATGGTATCGCCTCGTTGTTTCAAGCCATGAACTAGCCATTCATATTCCCGTTTCTTTTCAGTTAAATATTTGATTACTTCAGGATCTTGGTCTTTTGACATATCATCAAAATATTTTTGTTGAAAAACAACTTCAGGCTGTGCACCGCGAACTTTGAATAATGTTAATTCATTATTACTTTTTTTCAAAACTAAATCTGGATAGATTTTACCAATTCTAGTTGTCCCAAATCCTGCACCTGGATTAGGTGATAATGTGCGAACAAAATCTGATATTTCTTGAATTTCTGAAAGATTAACACGATATTTTTTTGCTATGTCCGACCATTTACGATCGACAAAGTTATCAAAATCATCTTTTATGACTGTATATGCCAATTCAGGCGCTAAATCGTCAGAATCAATCTGTAACATTAAACTTTCTTGTAAATTACGTGCACCAACACCGGGCGGATCTAAGCGTTGAATCAAGGTTAACGCATCTAATAACATAATGGGTGGTATTCCTGATTCTTCTGCTAAATCATCCAAATTAGCATTAAAATAGCCCGTCTGTTCAATATAATCTACTAAGTAAAGAACAACCTTTCTAAGCGGTGTTTGACGCATCGTTAGATAAATTTGTTCCAATAAATAATCCAATAAAGATTGTGATTCATCATCACTGACTGAATTCATATAATCAGTATCACCATTTGTTGTTAGATTAACTTTATAACGAGACTCCCCTGCTTGGATTCTCTGATTGTCGTCAACAGCTTCAATCAAAGGGTTTTCCATCATTTTTTCAGTGACAAATTCTTGTAAATCTTCTATATTATATTGCAACATTTTAATTGATTGTTGGAGCTCTGGTGTCATTGCCAGTTTTTGAATTTGCGTTTGTTGTTGCTTAAATTTCTGTTCAATAGCCATTATTTCTCAACCTCCGCTTTCGTTACTTGTTTTTTTTACGTAATTCAGCTAAACTATTAACTATACTGCGCCGTTGGTGTAATGGATAGCACGTAAGATTCCGGTTCTTGAGCTGAGGGTTCGACTCCCTCATGGCGCATCGTTAAAATTAAAATATTTTCTTTTGAAAAACCTTATATGTTGATATAAGGTTTTTTGTTTTCGCTTACATTAATTATATATCATGTTTCTTAAGATAGCCATGGCGTTCTTACCACACTACAAAATATAATAAGCAACATAGTAGAAAAAAATTAGTTCAATCAATAATAAATTAAAATCGTTAATATAGTTGGATTGTAATCGTTACCATTACGTTTCATAAAAAATAAATCCTACCTCAATTAAGAGATAGGATTTTCTGTTTAGCTCTTTTTACCGTAATCACCCATTTTAATACGAAGTCATTTTTGGGAATTTAATCATAAAGAAGATAGAAATAATTGACCCAATGTAACAAGCCCAAACTAACGGGTCTGTATAAACCAAATTTGATAGAGTTACATTTAAAATCACATTAAAAATTGATAGTATTATAATACCACGATATTTACATAATTTATTCTGTAATAAAATCATAATTATCTCAATGTTCCCTACTAATAACATGAATACATCTTCACTATAGAATTTACCTGAAAGAGCATGAACAATCATTATAATTGCAAGAATCATTAATATTATATTTAAACTGATTGCTATTATTTTTGAATTGATTACTTTTCTAATCATTTAGTTTCTCCTGATTTATAGTATTTACATATAAAGAACAGTGAAATCAAAATAGCTACCAGGAAGGATTCTAATGTAGGAAGATAACAATCATTATTAATCTCAATGATCAACATAATTGCGTTTAATACAATATTAAACATTGAAAGGATTACTATTATTATTTTATCGAAATAATTAAATTGGACAATCAGCATAAAAAATTGTAAAAGAACGATTATACTTGATACTGAAAGGAATAGATCTATATGTTGACTTCCCATTCCGCCTAATGAAAATGCAGTATCAAGAAATAAACTAAAAGTTTCTATAATAAATATAATATTAAAAAATGAATGTAATACTTTGGAATTTTTTAAAAGTTTCAACATTTTTAGCTCCTTAATATGATGTTATTTTATGAATATAAATAGGGTTAAATGAACCCGCAGCATAATATGGCTATTCCTTTATTTTATATACCTCAACATATTTACCTTTTCCCGAATGTTGATGAAAAATTTGATTTTCCTACTCTAAAAGAAATTTCTAAAACTTAAATAAATTACTATAATAACATCTAGAAATACCCAATACATTAATAATAAGTATTTAAATTTAGGTACTAAGTACTTATTATGCCTTTTAATCATTACATCTAATAAATACGTAATAGTATATATAATACCCATTCCAAATAATAATAAAACACCTAAAACAAGTAACCCATCACCATTATTTAAGCCAATACCATTTCTATGGATATATCCATCTATGATAAATATAAAGGGTATTATTTGTATCCCGATAGTCGCTAATATTTCTATATATATTTTTCCCATACTATCCCCTTTTAATATTTTGTGAATATACTGTGGGATAAAACTACCCTTAAATGCTATTACTTTAATCTATTTTTTCATTAACAACATTTTTATGCTATCATAATTTCAACATTACTTCAAAGTGATTTAACCATAACGTTAATCTAATTTAATATTTAAGCAAAAACCCAACCTCTTAAATTAAGGGCTCTGTAATATATTTATCAACAACAGTTGTAATAGAACCTTTAATAAATATCGCAATAAAAAAAGAGTTTTTCCTCGTATTTTTACGAGGAAAAACTCTTTTTAGTTAAACTATTAAATTTTAATTATTTTGCATAATTTCTTTTAAACCAGCCAACTAATCCCATAGCTAGCAACAGAACAAGGCCCATCATTGATAGTCCTGATTCTTTCATTTCACTAGTCTGAGGTAAACTGGTTTGACCTTTTGCTGCATTTTTTAAGACAGGTGTTTTCCCATCCGGTGTTACCTGTGAAGTTGTTGGCGTCGTGGGGGACGTTGTTGTTGGTCTTGTTGTCGGTGTGGTTGGTTTCGTTTTCTCTGGCATTTTACCAACGAATTCGATTCCAACCTCACTAGTATAACTAGCCGCTTCTGCAGTATTACCGAATGCACCTAAACTAAAAGATAACCCCAAAAGACTAATTATTAAAACACTCATTAGTTTTTTTCTCATAACCATACCTCGTCTATTTTGACTACTTATCTTCTTTTTTATCAGTTTGTAATTCTTCTAGAATTTGTCGTTTTGCTTCTGCGACAGCTTCTTCTTTATCTTTTTTGTTACGACGACGAACTAAGAACCAGATGAGCAACAATAGAAGTAATAGCAAGAAGATTCCTGCAAGGATATACCACATTGTGTAATCTTTTTCTAAGTCAACCGCTTTTTCGTTCAATTTATCTGCCGTTGCGCCATCAATTGTGAAATATTCTGTCCATTTCCACTTATGTACCCCAGAAGTCGCCGTCATTTCTAAACGGTACTTACCAGGCTTAAAGGGTTGGTTATCCCAGAAAATGCCATAATTAAAGTTTGTATTTGGAGCCATTGTCATATTCGAAGTGGTTGAAGCATGTAGTGCTTTATCACCATTTCTTGAATAGACTTTTCCATCAACTTTCAGGTTACGGATTGGTGTTGTTGTTGGATCTTGTAAGTTTACCTTCAATGTATTACGGAAATTAACTGATCCGGGCTCAATCTTAAGTAATTTCATATCAGGCTTAACAACATCGTCAGTTTCAGTTAACGTTGTCCCAATAACAAAGGCATAACGGTTTTTAATTTGAACGTTACTCTTTGATTTTTTTTCACTATCTTTGTTAATTTTTTCATAGAAGTACAAGCCACCGTCAATTTCGCCATTGAATTTCTTAGCGGGCATTGTGATATGGAATGTATGCTCAATGCTTTTCTTAGCCGGTACTGTCACTTCTTTATCTGACTTAATGATTGAAGATAGAGGGTTTACCATTGTTTTATCAAGTTTTGGTTTCACGTGACTGTATTCAACCACTCCGTTATCATTTGTAATCGCTGTATTTGCTTCAGCCATTACAGTAACATCTTTGTTAGTCGAATTTTTTAATGTGACAGTAATGTCTTGCTTTTGGTTCGGTTTCATTTTTAAATTAAAATACGTTTGGCGCTTATCAATTTGGTTGTTTGGAATATTTGCAGTAACAGCAAAGTTCATTTCAGCAGCATTCGCTTTTTGAACTTGTCCACTAAATATAACTAATCCTGCCACAAACGCCATAATGATTCCAAAAAATTTTTTATTCAATGTAAAAATCCTCTTTCTTCTCAAATTAACTTTATGGAGCCGCCGTCAATGTCCAGTTTAATGTCGACGTATATGTTTCACCAGCTACTTTTTCAGCCGGGCCAGGCACATCCAATCTCGCTGATTTATTACCTGTTGTTGCATCACCCATTGCTATTGTCCAGGTCCCTGTGGGATTAGTATTGGCAGTTGGATCTACTACTTGATATGATGCACCGTCACCTTTTAATAATATACTATCGGTAAATAAACCGGCATCAGGATCTCCGTTATCTGTTTTCGATGCTACATTTTTTATTGTAAGCACAGTACCCTTAAGTTCATTAGCACCACTTTTAAATGATGTGTTACTAACCGTCAACGACCAGTTTCCTGTCGTATTATTTGTAACCTGAACGTAATTAGGTACATCCCTATAATCTGCATCCGTGAGCTTATCTATAACCCACTCACCTGTAGCTTCATCACGATGTCCTGTTAAATCAGCTACTTTATCAAAAGCAGCATAATAAGATTTTTTATTTCCTGAAATTTTCTGAGTACCAAAATGTAAATCAGAAATATAATCTATCCTCAGGTCACCAGTAGTTGGCGTAACTGGATTAATTGGTTGTACTGGTTTTGTCGGATCTAATGGATCAACTGGACCAGACTTTGCAAGTAATGTTAAGTTAGCCGCTGTGGTTGCAGTTTTTCCATCAGGCGCTACTGCTGCATCAGCCACTGAATTTCCCATTATTGAAATTGCAAGGAGGGGGACAATGGCTACTACTAGTCGTAAGTTTTTTTTCAAGCTCATTGTTTTAACCTATCCCTTTCTGCATCCTATAATGGTGCGTCGTTTAACGTCCATGTAATTACTGATGTATATTTTTCTTTTAATTTAGTTGATGCACCAGGTACGTCTAAGGTTGCCTTAGTAACAGGTAACGTGTTAGTACCCATACCCATGTCTTTAGCTGCATCTACTACTGCAACACTTTGACTAGATCCGTCTAAAACCATATCCGCTGTTGGTTGGGTAGCATTATAACTTGCCCCATTATTATTAGAAACAGTTCCAGGCGTCAATGTTAACTTAGCCCCAGCTAATTCTTTTGAGCCGGTAAACTGTGTGTTGGCAACTGTTAATTTCCAACCTTCATTTGAACCACGGTTGTCATCAACAACGATAGAATCTGTAATAGTAGCTGCATCATATTTTGCATCTGATCCACTAATTTTTTGATCTCCAAAATCAACACTTGGTGCCTTTGTCAATTTAATTTCTCCAGCTCCAGTAGCAGGATCAGCTACAAAGTTGACATCACCTGATGAAGGTAATGTTACATCAGCAGCATGTACTGCTGGTGCTACTGTTGAAAACAAAGTAACGGTTAAAAGTGCTGCTGTTGCAATTGCTGTTTTCTTCATAATTTATTTCCCCTTTTGTTAACCCAATTTTTATAAGTTTGCGTCTGTTAATGTCCATGTTAAATCTGTTGTATATATTGTTCCAAGATTTTTAGCTGTTTTACCAGGTACTGTTAATGAAACGGCTTTAGCTTTAGCATCTTTACCAAATGAATCAGTCCATGTTCCCATTCCTTGACCGTCTGTAGCAGTAACAACCTTAACATCGCTACCAACTGTAGGAGCAACGACACTATTATTATCTTTATCACCAATTATTGATGGTGTTGTTGTCGCATCCATATTTGTTGAATTAAATGTTTGATCTTTCATACTCAATTGAGCACCAGTTAATTCTTTTGTACCGTCAGTAAATGCGCCTTCTTGCTTAACATTAACTGTCCAACCAGCATTTGATCCACGGTTATCTGTTACTTGTAAGTAGTTAGCTACTTCTTTTGCTGTTCCTTTAGAATCTGTTATTTCAACAGGAGCTGCGTAGTAAGTTGTATCACTACCAGAAACTTTATTTTTTGAACCAAAATCAAAGTTTGAAACATAATCTAATGATAATGGACCATTTGTTCCTGGGTTAATTGGAGGGTCTGTTGGGTCAACTGGATCTGTTGGATCTGTTGGATCAACTGGACCTGTTGGATCTGTATTATCTGTAAAACCAACGCTACCTTTTGTTGGAAGTGATCCTACTGTTGCTGCATTTACAGCTGGTGCTGCAATTAAACCTAATGTTGTTAATACGATTGCGCTTGTTACGATTTTAGTTGTTTTCATTTTAATTTCCCCTTTTTTTAATTCCCTATTTTTTTGTAGCCTATTAGAAAGTGATATGACTTAATTTTATAAACCAGCGTCTGTTAATGTCCATGTTAAATCTGTTGTATATGATGAACCGACCGTTTTAGCTGAATTACCAGGTACTTTCAATGAGACAGCTTTACTTGCTGTATCTTTTGTAGCATCAGCATCGTAGACACCAAATGAATCTGTCCAAGTCCCCATACCTTGATCCTTACCAGCATCTAAGACAGCAACGTCAGCACCAATTGATGTTGTAATTGTAGCTTTAGCTATAGCTGGATCTGTTGTTCCGCCAATATTTTTAGAATTTAAAGTTTGTGTTCCCATACTTAGCTGTGCGCCATCTAAATCAGTCTTACTATCGTTAAATTGTTTTACTTGTTTAACTGACAATTTCCAGCCTTTATTTGATCCACGTTTATCTGTTACTTGTAGGTAGTTAGCTCTTGTAACTTCTTTACCATCTTTATCAGCTAATTTAACAGGTGCAGCGTAGTAAGTTGTATCGTCTCCAGAAACCTTATTTTTTGAACCAAAATCAAAGTTAGAAACGTAATCAATTGATAATGGGCCAGGTGTTCCTGGTTGAGGATTATCTGGGTCTGTTGGATCCGTTGGGCCTACTGGGCCTGTTGGATCCGTTGGATCAACGGGTGTTGTTGGATCTGTATTTTCCATAAATCCAACCTTACCTGTTGATGTATAATCTGCAGCATGTACTGCAGGTGCTGCAGCTAAACCTAATGTTGATAAAATAATTGCGCTTGTAACGATTTTAGTTGTTTTCATAATTTATTTCCCCTTTTAATTAATAACCATTTTTATTTTTTATTGACTAATTTAGATTTTATAAGTTAGCGTCTGTAAGTGTCCATGTAATATCTGATGTGTATTTTTCTGCAACTTTTTTACTATCACCAGGGATAGCTAATTTAACAGAAGCTTTGGCTTTAGCAGCATCTGTTGTTGCGTTACCAAAGGATTCAGACCATGTACCAGAACCTGCGCCATCTTTTGCTTGCATAACAACTTTGTCCCCTGATGTAGCTGAAATGTCAACGCTATTTGTTAATGTTGGTTTTGGTTTTGATGCGTTATTATCAGCATTAGTTGCTTCAGGATTAGATAACGTAATTGTTGTCCCATCTAATTCTGATTTTGTTGTTTCACTTGTAAATGCTTTTGCTTGTTGAACAGTAAGTTTCCAACCTGCTACTGTTCCACGGTTATCTGAAACTTGTAGGAAGTTTGCAAGATCTTTATCAGCTCCGGATGCATCTTTAACTGTCACTAATTGAGAGTCATATGTTTCGTTGTTACCTGACATCTTTTGAGCACCAAAGTTAAAGTTAGAAACATAATCGATTGATAATGGGCCACCAGTACCTGGATCTGTTGGGTTTGTAGGATCTGTTGGATCAATAGTATGTCCAGGATCTGTTGGATCCGTAATACCAGGATCTGTTGTACCATCATTTTTAGTCAATTCAATTTTACCGTGTGATGTATATGTTTGTGTTTCAGATGCATGAGCAGTTGTCATAATGGCACCTGTCACACCTACGCCTAATAATGTACTTAATAATAATTTACTTGAATTTTTCATCATTTATTTCCCCTTTATATAACCTTTTTTATAAGTTAGCATCTGTCAAAGTCCATGTTAATTCAGACTTATAAGCCCCTGCTACTTTGTTTGATTCAGCTGGAACAAGTAATGACACACTTTGTTTGGCAGCTGTATTATCTTTACCAAAACGGTCTGTCCATGTTCCCATACCTTTGTCGACCTTGGCTGTCATCACAGTAACTGCTTTGCCATCTGGATTGATGGCTGCTTGACTAGCTGTCGGCTGACTCATATTACTACTTCCGTTAGTTGTTCCATTCATTAACGTAATAATCGTTCCATCTAATTTATTTTTACCATTCATAAATGGATTGGTCTGTGCAACAGTTAGTTTCCAGCCTGCGTTTGAACCACGATTATCCGTTACTTGAACATAGTTTGGATATTCCCCAACCTTACCGTTTTTATCAACTAACTGGTCAAGTTGTGCATAATAAACACTGTCTTTACCAGAAATTTGTTGTTGACTAAATTGTAAGTTCGAAACGTAATCAATTGATAATGGTCCATCTGTTCCAGGATTAACTGGTTTAACCGGTTTTAACGGATCAGTTGGATTTGTTGGATCAACTGGCGGTGTACCGTCAGTATTTTTCACGAATTCAATAGTTGCATGCGACTGATAATTCACTGTTTCGCTTGCCAAAGCTTGCGTTACGGTAAAACCAGCCGGTACCATACTACCTAAAAGAACTCCCAAAATTAACTTTCTTTTTATCATCGTATCTACTCCCCTCGTCAGATTTTGATGTTTTTATAATATTAGCAAAATGCTAATGATTAACGTTAATTAAGCAAGGATTAGGATTAAGGCGCATCCGTTAGTGTCCATGTTATTTCCCCTGCATACTTACCTGCTTTAAGTGACATGTTGCTTCCATTAAGTTCAGCAACAACACCTTTATCGGCTGCCCAAGTGACATCTTTAGTTTCTTCTGTCTGACCTGAACCAACCTCTGTACTACCAGTATCTAAATCTTGTGCAGTTCCAGTTGCATCTATATATTTCAAAACACCTTTCAATGTGTTAGATCCATCTGTTAAAGGTTTTGAAACGCTAGCCTTCAATGTCCAAGCTGTTTTGCCTAGATTAGAAATTGATACAGTATTTTCAGCAGTACGTTGAAGATTGAAATTTTCTCCACTGTAAGGCAACATTACCCCATCTTTTGAACCAAAAGTCATTTCATCAGAGGCTGCAGTAATTGCTAAACCACCACCTGCAACTGTGATCTTAATCGTTTTTTCAACACCCTGAGCATTTACAATAACTGCTTCATAGTCACCAGCACTAGAAGTTGGTGTAAGTGTCGTTGATTTAACTGTAACTTTAGAATCAGCACCAGTTGATAGTATCCAACCTTTAGCCGAACTCTCTGTTAATATGAACTCATTTAATTTAGTCTCTGTTAATCCCGAGATAGATTTACTGTCCGTACTAAAATCCTTAGCGTAAACTACAGAATCACCATCAACGACGGTATCACCATCTATTACATTGACAGGAACGGCAACTTTAGCAGTTTCATTAGGTGTCACATCCGTATCCGTCAAAATCATATCTTGTATATAGAAACCAACTTTTGTGTTATCAAGTGGTTTATTTGATGGATTTGTAGGATCAATTTCTAATGTATGTTTATTAGTATTCATAATTGTTAAATCTTTGATTAATTTTGTTTCATCTATTGTAACGGTTCCGCCAACATCAATTTTTTGTGGAATAGCAGTTGCACCCAACTTGAATAAGTTGACAGTTACGGTAACTGGTTTTAATTGTTCGGTACCTCCAGCATCAATCGCAGTTACTATAACTTTATTTGCACCTACTTTTAATTTTGTAGGGTCAATCTTTGCAGAATAATCGACACCATCTTTTGTTGTTTCATAAGTATTCTCTGCTGGCGATGATATTGACCCATCTGGATACTTAATTTGAATGTATCCCTTTGTACTATCTTCATCTGAAACTTTACCTACAATTTTAAATGAATCTGTTTGATCCGCATAAGCATTAATTGTTGATGGTGTTACAGTTGCAACAGGTGGAATACTTGGTGTCGTTTCTTTATAAGTTAAGTAAGAACCTGTCGTTAATGTTTCTCCTGGGGCTAACGTTTTAGGATTAGCTTTTATTACAAAAGCACTATCTCCCTTAAACGGAGTATCTGGCTGACTAATGTCGTTGATAGCTATAATTTTATCAAGCACTGATGTCTCCATTCCAGTTCCTACAGCTCCACCTTTGAAATAACTACTTATATTTGATATATCTAATATACCAGTACCGGTAGCTTTCCCAGCTGAATAATTAGTCCAACCACCCAAGCTAGTATTATTACCGGGATCCTTCAATCTGTAATTCAAGGTATGTTTATCACTTACCATTTTAAATCCATTGTTAGGTCCCAAACTTTTTACAGGGACGTCATCCTTATCAACCAAAGTATCGACCCCCTGAGCTGCACCAATAGCTCGAGTTGCAGTATCATTATTTGTGATACTGAAATAACTATATATACCACCTGCTGCATCATACATTTCTTCAAATGTATAGCTCACCTTATATGTTACATCGTACATTGTAGCTTTGAATCCAGTACCATCATTATTTTTATAAAGATGGTAATCTGTAATTGGTCCAAGTTTTACAGCACTTTCAATTGTATTAGGCGTCGTGTTACTTTCTGCTGCATACCCATATCCACGATCTTTTGGAATAGCATTATTAATGATAATTCCATAAGACTTTCTTGGATTAGGATTTCTTCCACTGGCACCAACCTTCGTAAATGCCCAACTAGATGCATTACCCTGTTCACTGTAAGAATCGTTATTTGTCAGCGCACTTGGTTGGAAATTAAATGCTGCATTACCAAAATATAAAACAGGAGTCGCTGTATCATCTGCTTTTCCCGCGTTGTTTGTTGGAACACCATTTACTAACTTCCCGCCTCCTGTAAGTGACACATACTCATTTTTAGAATTTGATGCCACATCGGTAGTACTCCACTGAGTATTAATGGCCCCTTGTGATGGACCAACATAACCAGCAGCTGGTACTGCTGTCTCACTTTTTTTAGTCGTTGCTACTTTTTTTGTTGGTGCTTTCGTTACTTCTTCTTTAGTTGCTACTTCGCTTGTTATTTCTTCTTTTGTTGCTTTTATCGATGTACTTTTTTCGGTTGTTTTTTCAGAAGATGCTGTTTGAGGTTTAACGGTTTCATCTAGCTCTTTAGCTTGGACAGAAGTTCCTGGGCCCTCATTGTTAACCACGTTAACAATGCTACCTGTCATCACTCCTGCTAAGATAATTCCCGTCATTAACGTTGCTGAGATTCGTTCTTTTTTATTACTGTTATGCCCTTTCATTGTTTAGTCCTCCCCCTATAGTTGCTGCCTATTTATACCTAACATTACTATATTTAACTCATTAGTCTAGCTGATTAGTTGTGACCCCCTAGTCCCTCCTAATAGATTTATTCGTTAACTTAGCTGTAACCTAATCGCAAACTTATTATCTGGTTACTGCGACATAGCCAGTTTACCTATAATCTATTTAAATGTAAACATATTTTTTTAATTAAAAAATATTTATCTAATTTATGAAGTAACCGCTTTATCGATTTTGTTTTAATACAAAAGTAATTCATCAAAAAAAATGATGAATTACTTTTGCCAATTTACAGTTTATTTTGGTTACCCTTCACGAACTGGAACTACCGTTGCAAGACTTATTTCTGTCCCATTTGTTTCAGTTATATAAAGAAGTGTATAGGCTCCTTGTTCTGGAATTTGTACAGAGAAACTAAGATCTGACTGTACGACTGTTCTAGCAATTTCATTACCGCTTGCATCAGCAATAATAATTGTATTTCCAGCTGTTTCTCCAGTACCTGTTAAATATTTATCACTTTGATAATAAGAATCAACAGTTGGTTTAGCAATCGTAACATCTTTATGCTTAACTACCGTAGTTTTCACATCACTCCAACCAACACCTGTATTCTGACGAACACTAACTGTTGTATCTTCATGTTGTTTAGGAATAGTAACTTCGTAAAGTCCATTTTCATCAACGATACCTGTCCCTATAACTTTATCGCCAACTTTAACTTCAATTTTAGCACCTGGAACACCACGACCTGATACCGTTGTATCTGTATCAAAAATTGTTTCAACGGTTGGAATTTCTTTCAAAAGTGCCCAACCCGGGTCTAGGTGATATGTTGGCAACGTGTCAGAAGCATTATATGAACCCAACACGTCCCAATCAATTGGCGCACCATTTTTTACTAAACCACTATTAAATATATAACTTGAGTTATTTTCTGCGTCCGCTACTCTGATACCTGTATCTGTTACCATTTGCCCAATATCAAGAGATAAATGAACTTTGAAGTCGGCAAATGCAATCCAAGAATGAGATGGATTTTTGATTCGTAATGTTTTACCATTATCCTCAACTCGGATATCATTTTTATTATACGTATATTTACTTCCGTTATTAAATTGGAAATTTCCTGTTATATAATTATTGAACGAATCATGGTTAAAAAGTGGAACTAACTCTGAAGGAACTGACAAGACATAGTCTGTCGATTCATTAATTCCTGCCGAAATAATCGACTTTCCTTCATAATCAAAATCTAATGTACCTGTTGTCACTGTATTATTACCTTGTAAGTGTAGACCACTTGCACCCGTTCCAGATACTTTCATTGAGCCTCTTGTAATAACACCTAATTCTTTCGTACCTACTTTAGCTGTCGCCACCTGCTTTTCATGGTTACTAGCATCTACGGAATTATTAGCTACCCCTAAAATCATTACTGAATTCAATAATCCAACCACCGCTACCGTTTTAATCACATTCTTCTTTGTCTGACTCATTTCTACTTTGTTCATTTTATTCATCTCCTCTATTTTGGTTTATAAACAATTATTTGATACAGGCCCTCCATAAAAAAATTAGTTAGAGCATTACTAATACCTCCTTATATTTATATTTATTTTTTTATTAATACCTTAAACACAGCTTATCATGTTAACGCTTTCTTTTGCAAATTTAACCACTAGTATATTTTTAATTTTAACTAAATTGGACTTAGATAATAAGCAAAAAAAATAAGCTATCTTCATATAAATACGAAGGTAGCCTACTTTAATTTTAACTATTCTTTATTTTGATTGCTTTGAATCGTTATATTTAACCCATCCAATTAATCCTGCGGTTGATAAAAGAATAAATCCTATCATTGATAATCCTGATCCTTTTATTTCACCGGTTTGAGGTAATCTGTTTTGATTCGATGCAACATTCTTTGAGACAGGTGTTCTCCCGTCTGGATCTGGTGTCACCTGAGAAGTTGTTGGCATTTTACCTACAAATTCAATTCCCATTTCACTTGTATAACTAGCCGCTTCTGCGGTATTACCGAATGCACCTAAACTAAAAGATAACCCCAAAAGACCAATTACTAAAGTACTCGTTATTTTTTTCCCCATAACCATACCTCACCCATTTCGACTACTTATCTTCTTTTTCACCAGTTTGTAATTCTGATAAAATTTGTCGTTTTGCTTCTGCGACAGCTTCTTCTTTATCTTTTTTATTACGACGAACTAAGAACCAAATAATCAATAATACAAGTAGAAGTAAGAAGATTCCTGCAAGAATATACCACATTGTATAATCTTTTTCTAAGTCAACTGCCTTTTCGTTCAATTTATCTGCCGTTGCGCCATCAATTGTGAAGTTTTCAGTCCATTTCCACTTATTCACACCAGAAGTTGCCGTCATTTCTAGACGGTACTTACCAGGTTTAAAGGGTTGGTTGTCCCAAAAAATACCATAATTAAAATTCGTATTGGGAGCCATTGTCATATTCGAAGTGGTTGAAGCATGTAAGGCTTCATCCCCATTTCTTGAATAGACTTTTCCGGCTACCTTTAAATTACGAATAGGTGTTGTTGTTGGGTTTTGTAAATTTACCTTCAATGTATTACGGAAATTAACTGAACCTGGTTCAATTTTAAGTAATTTCATATCAGGTTTAACAACATCATCTGTTTCAGTTAACGTTGTCCCAATCACAAATGCATAACGGTTTTTAATTTGAACGTTACTCTTTGATTTTTTTTCACTATCTTTGTCGATCTTTTCATAGAAGTATAATCCACCATCGATTTCGCCATTAAATTTCTTAGCGGGCATTGTGATATGGAACGTATGCACAACACTTTTCTTGGCTGGAATTGTCACTTCTTTATCCGACTTAACAATTGAAGATAGAGGATTTACCATTGTTTTATCAAGTTTTGGTTTCACATGACTATATTCAACCACACCGTTATCGTTGGTTACAGCTGTATTTGCCTCAGCCATTACGACAACTGCTTTATTAGTCGAATTTTTCAATGTGACAGTAACATCTTGTTTCTGATTAGGCTTCATTTTTAAATTAAAATAGGTTTGGCGCTTATCAACTTGATTACTTGGAAGATTTGCAGTAACGGCAAAGTTCATTTCAGCAGCGTTCGCTTTTTGAACTTGTCCACTAAATAAAACCAATCCTGCCACAAACGCCATTATGATTCCAAAAAATTTTTTATTCAATGTAAAAATCCTCTTTCTTTTCAAATTAGCTTTATGGAGCCGCTATCAATGTCCATTTCAACGTTGATGTATAAGCTTCTTTTGTTTTCACAGTGGTACCAGGAACAAATAACGACACTGCATCGTTTCCTGTAGAGTTAGTTCCCGCTTTATCAGTACCCATAGCAAGTGTCCAAGTACCGAACGGATTATCACTATTACCATCTGTCGTACTAACAACCGAAACAGGAGTACCACCAGTTCCTGTAAGTTTAACGTTACCTGGTAAGTCCCCGCTTAGCCCTAAACCTGGATTTTCACTATGTGCTTCGATATTCTTAATATTTAGTACAGCACCTTTAAGCACGTTCCCGCTAGGACTTTTAAAAACAGTGTTACTAACACCTAATGACCAATTACCCGTTGTATTATTTGTGACCTGGGCGTAATTAGGTACATTATAATAATCTTTATCTGTTAGGTTTTGTGTGTCCCACACTCCACTTGAGTCACGACGGTTAGTCATGTCAGCTACTTTATCAAAAGTTGCATAGTAGGTTTTATTACTCCCCGAGATATCCTGTGCCCCAAAATGAAAACTAGAAATATAATCTATTCTTAAGTCTCCAGTTGTTGGCGTAACTTGATTGAGTGGGTGCACTGGTTTTGATGGATCTAACGGATCAACAGGACCAGACTTTTCAAGTAATGTTAAGTTAGCTGATGATATCGCAGTTTTTCCATCAGTTGCAACTGCTGCATCGGCTACTGAATTTACCATCATCGAAAATGCAAGGAGGGGGACAATGGCTACTGCTAGTCGTATATTTTTTTTCAAGCTCATTGTTTTAACCTATCCCTTTCTGCATTTTATAATGCTGCGTCTTTTAATGTCCATGTAATTGTTGATGTATATTTTTCATTTAATTTACTTGTTGCACCAGGTACTTCTAAAGTTGCTTTAGTAACAGGTAATGTGTTAGGCCCCATACCTTTATCTTTAGCTGCATCTACTGCTGGAACAGCTTTAGATGAACCATCTAAAAGCATAGTTGCTGCAGGATTAGCCACAAACTTTGCCCCATTACCATTAATAATTGAACCATTTGTTAAGGTTAACTTAGCACCATCAAGTGCCGTACCCGTTGCCGTGGCAAATTGTGTATTTGCAACTGTTAAATTCCAACCGACATTTGAGCCACGGTTATCATCAACTTGGATATTAGCATCCTCTGGTTTAGCGCCAAAAGACGTTTGTTCATAAGTTTTTGTTGATCCACTAATTTCTTGATCCCCAAAATCAACACTCGGTGCACTGATTAGCTTAAGTTCGCCTGCCCCAGTAGCTGGATTAGCTACGAAGTTAACATCACCTGTTGTGCCTTTTGTAATATCGGCAGCATGTGCTGCAGGTGCTAATGTTGAAAATAACGTAACTGCTAAAAGTGCTGATGTTGCAATTGCTGCTTTTTTCATAATTAATTTCCCCTTTGGTTTAACTTACTTCTAATCTTTTTATAGACCTGCGTCTGTTAATGTCCATGTTAAGTTAGTTTTGTAACTTGTTCCAATTGATTTAGCTGTTTTACCAGGTACTTCTAATGAGATTGCTTTCATTGAAGCATCTGTATCTGTTCCATCGACATATGTGCCAAATGAATCAGTCCAAGTACCCATACCTTGACCCTTAGCAGCACTTACAACTTCAACATCTTTTCCAACAGTTGGTGTAATAACACCACTATTTAAAGCAGTTGGGATTGTTGTCGTGTCACCAATATTTGAAGAATTAAATGTTTGACCGGTCATTTTTAATTGCGCACCAGCCAACTCAGAAGTCCCATCATTAAATTGGGCATCTTGATTTACTGAAAGTTTCCAACCACCATTTGTACCACGGTTATCAGTTACTTGTAAGTAATTAGCACGTTTAACCTTATCACCTTTACTATCTGTAGCTGAAATTGGTTGTGCATAGTAAGTTTCTGTAGAACCAGAAATCTTATGATCAGCACCAAAATCAAGATTAGAGATGTAATCAATCGATAAAGGTCCATCTGTACCAGGTTTGATTGGATCTGGATCTGGATCTGGTGTAATTGGATTTGTTGGATCGATTGGATCTGTGGGATTTGTTGGGCTTGTGCTTCCTGCGACAAAACCTACTTTACCTGTTTCATTATATGTTTGTGTATTATTTGCGGCATGTACAGCTGGTGCTGCAGTCAAACCTAATGTTGTTAACGCAATTGCACTTGCAACGATTTTTGTTGTTTTCATTTTAATTTCCCCTTTTATTGATTCCCTCTATTTTTTAATAACCTAGTTGATACAGGTTTACATCCCTGCGTCAGTAATTGTCCATGTTAAATCAGTGGTATATGGTTTAGCTTCTTTAGCTGAATTACCAGGTACGGCTAATGAAACAGCCTTCATTGCTGTATCCTTTGTAGCATCTGCATCATATACACCAAATGAATCTGTCCAAGTACCCATACCTTGACCCTTAGCTGCATTCAAGACTTCAACAGCGCTACCAGGTGTTGCTGTAATTGTAGCATCGGCTATAGCTGGGGTTGTTGCATTAGTTACACTATCCATATTTTTAGAATTTAATTTTTGTGATCCCATTTTTAATACTGCACCATCTAAATCTGCTGAGCCATCATTAAATTGTTTTTCTTGTTTAACTGAAAGTTTCCAACCAGCATTAGTACCACGTTTATCCGTTACTTGTAAGTAAGTAGCATATTTAGCACCACTAACTGCTTTGACAGGTGCAGCGTAGTAAGTTGTATCGTCCCCAGAAATTTTGTTTTCACCAAAATCAAAGTTAGAAACGTAATCAATTGATAATGGTCCATCAGTACCAGGACTAACAGGAGGAACAGTTGGTTCTAATGGATCAACGGGTTTATCTGGATCAACTGGGTTAACGGGTGGTGTTTTATCATCATTTTCTGTAAAACCAATCTTACCTAATGATGTGTAATTTTCTGTATGGTCTGCGGCATGTACAGCTGGTGCTGCAGTTAAACCTAATGTTGATAAAATAATTGCGCTTGTTACGATTTTAGTTGTTTTCATTTTAATTTCCCCTTTTAATTAATAACCTTTTTTTATTGATAGAATTAATTCTTATAAGTTAGCGTCTGTAAGTGTCCATGTTAAATCTGATGTGTATTTTTCTGCGACTTTTTTGCTATCACCAGGGATAGCTAATTTAACAGAAGCTTTAGCTTTATCAGCGTCTTTAGTTGCATTACCGAATGCTTCAACCCAAGTACCAGAACCTTCGCCATCTTTAGCTTGCATAACAACTTTATCACCTGATGCAGAAGAAATTGCAAGGTTATCTGTTAAAATTGATGGTGCTGGTTTTGTACCATTTTTATCAGCATTATTTGCTTCAGGGTTAGATAACGTAATTGTTGTGCCATCTAATACTGATTTTGTTGTTTCACTTGTAAATGCTTTTGATTGTTGAACTGAAAGTTTCCAGCCAGATACTGTACCACGGTTATCTGAAACTTGTAAGAAGTTTGCAAGGTCTTTTTTAGTTCCAGCTGTTGGGTTATCTGTTGTTGCTGCAACTAATTCCGAGTTATATGTTGTATCATTACCTGTTACTTTTTGTGTACCAAAGTTAAAGTTAGAAACGTAGTCAATTGCTAATGGGCCACCAGTACCTGGGTTCACTGGGTCTGTTGGATCGATAGTATGTCCTGGATCTGTTGGATCAGTAATACCAGGGTCTGTTGTTCCGTCATTTTTAGTCAATTCAACGTTACCATGTGATACATAATCTTTTGTTTCTGATGCGTTAGCTGTTGTAACAGCTGTTCCTGTAATACCTAATCCAAGTAATGCAGCGAATAATAATTTATTTGTTTTTTTCATAATATATATTTCCCCTAATCTCTTTTTTTATAGTTTAGCATCTGTCAAAGTCCATGTTAGTTCAGACTTATAAGCCCCTGCTACTTTTTTCGACTCAGCTGGAACAAACAATGAAATACTTTGTTGAGCAGCTGTATTATCTTTACCAAAACGATCCGTCCAGGTCCCCATACCATTGTCCAACTTAGCTGTCATCACAGTAACTGCCTTACCATCTGGCTTAATTGCTGCTTGACTATCCGTCGGTCTATGCAGGTTACTACCATTAACAACACCATTCATCAACGTGATAACCGTTCCATCTAATTTATTTTTACCATTCATAAATGGATTGGTCTGTGCAACGGTTAATTTCCACCCTGCATTTGACCCACGGTTATCCGTTATCTGAACATAGTTTGGATAATCTCCGACTTTACCGTTCTTATCAGCTAACTGGTCAAGTTGTGCATAATAAACACTATCTTTACCAGAAATTTTTTGTTGACTGAATTGTAAGTTCGAAACGTAATCAATCGATAACGGACCTGGCGTCCCCGGATTAACAGGTCTAACTGGTTTTACCGGATCCGTCGGATTAATTGGATTAACAGGTCGTGTTTCATCAGTACTTCCAACTAACTCAATAGTCGCATGCGATTGATAGCCCACTGTATCGCTTGCTGAAACTTGCGTTACGGCGAAACCAACAGGTACCATGCTTCCTAAAAGAATCCCCATAATTGTACTTCTTTTTAGCATCGTATTTTCTCCCCTCGTAAGATTTTGGTAGTTTTTAATATTAGCAATATGCTAACGATTAACATTAATTAAACAAGGTTTATGAATGTGGCGTATCCGCTAATGTCCATGTTATTTCCCCTGTATAGTCCCCTGCTTTAAGCAAAGGGTTATTTCCATTAAGTTGAACGATAATTCCTTTGTCGTTTGCCCAACTTACTTCTTGAGTTACCTCAGATTGCCCTGAACCAACTTCTGCACTGTTTGATTCTATATCTTGCGATTGACCAGATGCATCTATATATGTCAATACACCATTTAACTTAACGTTAGCATCGTTATGCTCCGTTAACGGTGTTGTAAGTTGAGCTGTTAAGGTCCAAGCTTGTTTACCCGCGTTAGAAACTTGTACGCTATTAACATGAGGATCAGGGTCACTACGTTGAACTTTAAAGTCTTCTCCGCTGTAAGGTAACGTAACACCTAAAAAAGAACCGTAATTAGTTGCCCCAGGTCCTTCTGTAATTTTCAATCCACCTGTAACTTCAATGTTAATGGTCTTTTTTAAACCATCCGAATTTTTGATAACTGCCTGATAAATACCATCAGTTGAAGTTTGTTTAAGTGTCGTTGAATCAACGCTTACTTTAGATTCAGCACCAGTTGCTAACAACCATCCTTTAGCTTCACTAGTCTTTAGAATTAATGCAGTCAACTCATCAGTTGTTAATTTTTGAATATCTGCCTGCTTTACGCCAAATCCTTTTGCATAAAGGGCAGAGACTTTATCAGTTGCAGTGTCATCATCAGTTACAGTAACTGGTACAGCTACTTTTGCGATTTCATTTGGTTTAACTGCAATATCTGTTAAAAGCATATCTTGGATGTAAAATCCTACTGTTTTATTATCAAGTGGTTTACCTGATGGATTTGTCCCATCAACAGTTAGTGTATGTGCATTAACTGTTGGTTGATTAATAATTGTCAAATCTTTAATCAAATCCGTCTCGCCTGTCTTAACCGTATCGCCAACTTTGATTGTTTGTGGGATAGCAATTGCGCCTAATTTGAATACGTTAACAGTTATAGTAACTGGTTTTTCTTGACGGTTATTACCTGGATCAACTGCCGTAACTAATAGTTCATTTTTACCTGGACCTAGTTTAGACATATTAACTGGTACAGAATACGGTGTAGGATTCTTCACATCCACTGTAATAGTATCGTAAGGATTCTTTTCTGACGTTCCATCTGGATACCCGATTTCAATATTTCCTTTTGTATCATCTGAATCAGTAACATCTCCTGTAATCTCAACACCTTTTTGATCAGCGTAACCGTTAATTATTGTATTTTTAACTGTCGCAACGGGAGGAGTACTAGGTGTTGTCTCTTTATAAGTAAGGTAAGACCCATTAACAAGTGTTGCACCTGGAGCTAAATCAACTTGATTAGCTTTCATAATGTACGCACTATCATCACCAATTGTTTTACTTGGATTACTAATATTTTCAATTCCAATATTAGTGTTTGCTGCTGAACCTTCCATACCTGTCCCGGCTACCCCCCCTTTAAAGTAGTTATTAAAATTAGCGGGGTTTAGAATCTTATCTTGAGAACCGCCCGTATAATTTGTCCAACCACCCAAAGTAGCATTAGACTCTGGATCTTTCAATCTCACATCCAAAACATGCTTCTGACTAGTACTATCCCCAATCATTTTAAAGCCATCATTAGGTCCAATACTCTGTAAAGGAACTTTATCAGAATCTACAAAAGTATCATTTGTTTCCAAGGCACCTATTTTTTGTGAATCTGAATTATTATTTGTAATACTAAAGTAACGGTAAATACCACCAGTCCTACCATATACTGATTCAAAAGTATAACTAACTTTGTACTTACTATCATACATAGTTGCTTTAAATCCCGTGTTCATACTATTTTTATAAAGATGATAATCAGTAATTGACCCATCTAAAAGTCCACCCTCGATACCAGAAATACCGTTGTCTAGGTAAGCTTCATTCACATTATAACCACGAGCTATTTTGTCGCCCATAATCAGCCCGTGTATAATCGATGGACGCGGATTTTTTCCGGTAGTATACGTATATGACCAAGATGGTAAATTAGGTGAACTATTATTGCTTGCTCTATCTGCGTCATTATTATTCGTCAGTTCACTAGGCTGAAAAGGTTCAATACTATTTCCAAAGTACATAACTGGTTCATTAGGCTTATCAGATCTCCCCGATTGTGAAACAAACGTCTTTGCTACATCAGCTGCGTAATCTTTTGTTTCCCATTTAACAGTAGGTAGAATTTCATCTTTTGGTCCAACATATCCAGCTGCTCGAGTGGTAGCTCGAGTACTTCGTTTAGTTTTTTCTGATGATTTAGCTTTTATTTTTAATTCACTTTTTTTAGTTGTTGATTTAGTTTCTACAGATTCACTTGATAGCGCCTTTTTTTCTGATTCACTTGATTCTTTAATCGTTAACTTACTTGATGTTTCATCTGATGATTCGCTTGACATACTGCTCTCATCGGTTTTAGCAAACACACTAGGTTCTCTATGGCTAGCTCCCCCAGCTAACAATCCTGCAAAAACAGCACTTGTCATAATTGTTGCCGAAACCCATTCTTTTTTTCTGTTTTTATACTCTCTCATTTTTTAGCCCTCCCCAATCCTTGCTTTTAACTTATTAATTATTTTATCAATTTAGTCTATTTGATTTCACTAACATATTGCCAATTCACTACTATCCCCTATTTATCTAGCTATTTCTATTAACTTTTATCAAATATACCTTTTAGCAAAGTTAAAAATTCAACATGTACATGCTTTGTCTTTGATTAACATGTACATATTATATCTTCAATGGTGTACGATGTTAAATCAAATTTTTTATTTTTTTAAAAATATTTGAAAATTAAACAAATAATAATTATTCATAAGTTTTATCTCATCATAAAACGAAAATTATTAAGCCACTAAAATACGAATAAAATTTAGTTATCATTAATTTTTATTAAAAAAATCCATATCAATACTTAGCAGTATTGATATGGATTTACTATTATTTGGGATTGTTATTTAGTTCATAATTAAACTGCTAAAAATATTCAAATCATTTAAGATTAAATTAGAAACTATAACATTAAGGTGTATTCTCTAGTGTCCATGTTATTTCCCCTGTATAGGCTCCAGCTTTAAGTGATGTATTACCTCCGTTAAGTTGAGCGACAATTCCTTTATCCTTATCCCAACGGACTTCTTGAGTTGCCTCAGACTGTCCTGAACCAACTTCTGCACTACTTGATTCTATATCTTGTACACCATTAGCTGAATTTACATACTCCAAAACACCAGTTAACTTATCATTAGCACTATCTGTCAAACCTTTTGTAAGTCGAGCAGTTAATGTCCAAGCTTGTTTACCTGCATTAGAAATATTCACACTGCTATTGGTACTAGAATCACTACGTTGGAGATCAAAATTTTCTCCACTGTAAGGTAATATCACGCCACTGGAAGAACCATAGTCAGTTGCAGTAGGTGCTGATGTAATTTTTAATCCACCTGAGACAGTAATCACAATTTCTTTTGTTTGACCATCAGAATTTTGGATAACTGCTTTATAAAAACCATCACCTGAAGTTGGTTTAAGTTCTGTTGACTTAACACTAACTTTAGATTCGGCACCCGTCGCTATCAGCCAGCCTCTAGCTTTACTATTATTCAAGATTAATGTATCTAAATCACCAGTTGATAAGTTTTGAATATCCGCTGTTTTTAATTCAAATCCCTTGGCATAAAGAGCAGAAGTTTTGTCAAATGCAGTATCACTATCAGTTACGGTAACGGGTACAGCTACTTTTGCGATTTCATTTGGTTTAACTGCAGTATCTGTTAAAAGCATATCTTGAATGTAAAATCCTGCTGTTTTATTATCAAGTGGCTTACCTGATGGATTTGTTGTATCCATTTTTAAGGTATGTGCATTAACTGTTGGTTGATTAATAATTGTTAAATTCTTAATTAAGTCCGTTTCGCCTGTCTTAACCGTATCGCCAACTTTGATTGTTTGTGGGATAGCAGTTGCACCTAATTTATAAAGATTGACTGTTACCGTAACAGGTTTTAACTGTTCTACTTCACTATCGTCAACAGCTGTCACTATTATCTTATTTGAACCTAATTTTAATTTAGAAGTGTCAATGTTTGCACTATAATCAGCACTAGTATCTACCTTACCTGTGTCGTACACATTCTCTGTTGTTCCTGACGTTGACCCATCTGGATAGGTAATTTGAATATAACCTTTACTGCCATCCTTATCTAAAACCGTTCCTAAAACTTTAGGCCTATTAGTTTGACTTGCATAAGCATTAATCGTTTGTTCTTTTACACTTGCAACAGGTGCAACAGCTTCCTTATAAGTTTGATAAGAACCCGTTACGAGTGTTCCTCCTGGTTCCAAAGTTTTCGGATTAGCTTTTATTATGAACCCACTATCGCCTTTAAATGGGTTATCTGGATTCTTAATATTTGAAACGGCAATAATTTTATTATGTGGTGATTTTTCCATTCCAGTTCCAAGTGCACCACCATTGAAATAATTATTTAAATAACCAGTATTCATAACATTTGGTTCATCTCCGCCTGTGTAATTCGTCCATCCACCTAATTTGGTATTATTTCTTGGATCATTTAATTTGAAATTTAAACTATGTGCTGACCCAACCATTTTGAATCCTTCATCCGGGCCTAAGCTTTCAATGGTAACAGCATCCTCATCAACGAATGTATCGACGCCCTCAATAGCTCCAACTGCACGAGCCGTTGTGTCATTGTTAGTAATACTAAAATAGCTATAAACACCGCCACTAGCATCATAAACTTCCTCAAATGTATAACTTAATTTATACTTTGTATCATACATAATTGCCTTAAATCCAGTACCTGTTTTATTTTTAAAAAGTTGATATCCAGTGATATCCTTACCTTTAACTGCAGATTCAATTGTATAAGGAATTGATGAAAAGGATGATACCAACCCGTATCCACGATTACCTGGGACACTATTATTAATAATAATTCCATAAGATTTCCTTGGAACAGGATTTATTCCAGTATCAAACATGTAGGCCCAACCAGACTTATTAAGACCACTGACGGGATCATTATTTAATAACTCATTCATTTGAAAAGGAAAATAATTATTTCCAAAATATAATACAGGTTCGCCAGGTTTATTCTGTGAACCCGACTGTGAAACAAATGCCGTTGCTGACTCCGCTGAATAATCTTTTGTTGTATCCCAGTAATCATCAGGAAATACATCATTTGCTGGTCCAACATACCCAGCTGCTCTAGTACTTAGTTTAGCTTTTGCTGACGGTTTAGCTTTTGTTTTTGATTCACTTTTTTTTATTGTGATTGATTTAGTTTTTAGAGAATCACTTGATATCGCCTTTTTTCCTGATTCACTTGTGGCGTTATCTGATGACTCACTTGACATACTGCTCTCATCAGTTTGAGCAAATACACTAGGTTCCCTGTGACTGGCCCCCCCAGCAAATAATCCTGCAAAAACAGCACTTGTTATAAGTGTTGCTGAAATCCATTCTTTTGTTCTACTGTTATGTTTCCTCATCTTTTATCCCTCTCTAATGCTTAATTATCTTATTTATTTGGTCTTACTATCATATCGTTAAGTCATTGTCATCCCCTATTTTTCTAACAATTCCCATTAACTTTTAGTAAAGTGAAGATACAATATGTACATACTACATCTACAATTATTATGTACATATTGTATCTTCAATGGTGCACAATGTTAAATCACATTTTTTACCTTTTTAAAAATATTTGAAAATAAAAAAGTTATTAATTAAAAGATAATATCCCTTAATTAATAACTTTTTCATTTAAATTATTTAATTTTTTGTTGATACTTTCTTTTTAATCTTCGATTAATCCATAATATAACAAAAACATTAACGATTATCAGTACGAACAAGAGTAATATCCAATAGATCCAGTAATTTGTTTGATCGATTGTAACATCCTTCTCATTCAATATTCTTGCTTTTGATCCACTTACCGTAAATTTCTGTTTAAAATGCCATGCCTGATTTTTAGAAGTCATCTCTGCACTAAGTTCGTAGGTACCACTTTTGAGTAATTCACCAGCAGCTAATGGAATTGGAAAGGTAACCGCACTGGTTGGGGCAATTTGCATGTCCTTATTACTTGCTCGATATAATACTTTTGAACTACCTAACCGTCTGACTTGTGTATTTATTTGAACTTTATTTAAAAACATAGCGCTCTGATTTTCAAATCTCGCAGCAATCACATTACGTGCATTAATTTGTGTGATATCAACCGTTTTTAATTTTACTTGTGCGCTAGTTACAGGTTGTTCTCCATGGAATATTACCGCAGTCGTATATAAATAACGATTATCAATAACCGCTCGTTCTGACTTTGTTTGAGACTGAGCATCATTGTCTTCAATCACCGATATACCTCCCGCAACGACACCTGCAAAAGTCGTATTGGGTAACGCAACATCCAAAGTAACTATTTTTTCACTTTTTGCAGGAACAGTTATACGATTCTGACGAGCTCTAACTGCTTTTACCACTGAGAACGGCTGTTGTGCCAATACTTTACTTTGTGATTCCGCGTACTCCACAACCCCATTATAGTTTGTTGTTGCATCCTTAATGAGGACTTCAAACGTTAGTGATTTATCAATAAGATTAGCTACCTTAATTTTCAGCTGTGTTTTAGTTCCTGGTGCTGCTTTTAAATCAAAATAAGTTTTTTTCTTATCTAATTGATAGTCAGATATCATAGGTTGAACAGAAAAGTCAACTTGGCTGGCATTAACCTGCTTAATGTCCACTCCGAATAAAAATAAAATACTGAATAAAAATAAATAGCCGAATCTTTTAATAAATTTTGTGGTTATCATTTCATTATTATTCATTTGATGGCACATCATTTAATGACCATGTAATTTCACTACGATAGACATCTGTCATCTTAGTTGCCTCACGGGGAATATTCAAAGCGATACTATTTCCTTTAGTTGCCTCATTCCCAAAACGGTAAACCCAAGTGCCGTATCCTTCATCACCTTTTGCGGCAACGACTACTTTATTAGCTCCTACAGACAAATCAAAATTTTTCTTATAAAATCCAGGTTTTTTATCCGCAGAAATGGAAACAAGTTCACCATTACTAAAACTAAGATAGGCACCCGTTAACGATTTATGCGTCTCTTCAGATTCAAATTGGCGACTCTGTTTAGCTTCAAGCACCCAACCATTTTCAGTTCCGCTAAAATTTGAAACTTGAACGTAATTGGGTGTGCTTGCCCCTGTTGCCATATCTTGCGCTTTGGCATAACTTTTTTTATCATTCGAATCAATTTTAGTTGTATTGAAACTAAGGGAAGAAGCAAAATCGACTGTTGTTGCTCCAGATTGAAAATCCATAGACAAATCGGATTGCGCACTACCACGATTAGTTTTCGCCGCTTGAATCGTTGCCTCAGATGCAGTCATATAGAGACCTAATAGTGTTACAAAGGCGCTTAATACTATTTTATTCATAAAGATTTCCCTCTCCCTGTCTAAAAAAATTACTCTTCTGTTATTTCTATAATTTGAATACATATATTAATGACATGTTATTTTATATCACCACTTTTGTCAATTTTTTTAAAAATATGATAATTATTGATTCTAGATTTATATGCAAACCGTTGGCAATTCCCCTATAATGGATAGTACATACTCTTTAATGAGGAGGAATCGCGATAAATGGACTTTATATTTAACAAAGATGATATTCGTAAGTTAGAATTATTTTCTTATCTTGAGAATACTTATGACCAATCTGCTTCGCAAACAGACATCCAAAAACATTTTAAATGGTCAAAATATTATACAGCAACAACTATCAAGTCTTTAGAAGAAGATCTTGTCACTGAAGGATTAGACGATTACTATTTATTAAAAGTTAGCAATAACAAAGTAAGTCTACAAAAAAATGGCTTAGATTCCATCGATCACCTATTACTTCTATACGCTAAGCAGTCACCTCAATTTTTGATGCTGAATGCGCTATTTACTAACCCTAATTTTAGTATAGAATCCTTCACCGAATCGTTATTTTTAAGTGAAGCAACTGGTTATCGGACCAAGAAATTTTTAGATGATATGTTACAAAAATTAGGCTTTAAAATCACTAAAAACTTCCAATTAGTAGGTCCTGAAGAAAATATTCGCTTATTTTTTTATAACCTTTATTTAGCTGTCTATAAGAACTACAACTTCCCATTTAATGAAGAAGTTGATCGTAATTCTAGTTTATTTTCTAACCAATTAATTTCTAGCTTAAATCTTGATCTCACACAAATACAATTATTGAAACTAAAGTATTTTTCAGCTGTTCTCATACAAAGTTTAGCTTCTAATCGAAATGATACTAATCGTTTTGCTGATGTTAATTTTGCTAATTCAGACTCAATCATGTCCAATATTCAAGACTGTCTTCAAGAAAATCCAGGTATTAATGGACTTACGGATGAACAGTTATCAATTGAAACAGTATTTGTTCTAAATTTCCTTTATATGGAAGACATTGTTGACGTTACATTTAATAACTCATCTTTCTTTTCACAAATTGAATCACTCAATAATTTTGTTATTAAAGACTTACAAAAGTTCTTTGATATCACATTAAGTGAACAAAGTTATATGACATTATTTGACGAATTATCTCGTATTCATTTTTCTAGTTACCATAGTGCCCAAATTGATTTTAGTTGGCAAGTTGCCGTAGATAATACTATTTTAAAAGAAAATTATAGTTGGTTTTATATCTTCGTTGACCAATTGATAACTAACTTAACAACGAATGTACCGGATATTTTCAAAGAAAAAAACATTAACATGGCCCGTTTAAAATCAGAATATCTTTTCTTATTCATTCGTTATATTGATTTACCAACCGTTTCAAAACCGGTGCATATAACAATTGATTTTTCAAAAGGGAGTAACTACAATGATTTAATTCACAAAAATCTTGATTCAATGCCCTTCTTTAATTTGGAAGTTAACTACAAATTAACAGATCAAACCGATATTTACCTTTCTGACTTCTTGATGGCAGATGTCCCCAGTCGCTACCTAATCTGGAATAGTCCACCATTAGCTTCTGATTGGGAGATATTTGCTAATATGGTTGTGGCTATTCGAACAGATAGTCAGGAGGATATCACTAATGCATAAAAAGTTTAGAACATCCCGCCTAACTAGAATTTCCTTAGCCTCAATCGTAGCTAACTTGTTCATTTTATCCATGTATGTACCCAAACAAATTAAAGCAACACCGCGAAGCGATAGTGAAGATTCTCGTGTAGCTCCTGTGAATCCAATGGATCCCAGAAAAAATGCAGAACCTGTGTCCCCTAAGGTTTCGGCACCTAAAAAACAAAAACCTCGTAAGGTTAAGAAAAAAGTAACAGATAAATCACCAATCGCTTTTGTTTCAACGCAACATTCTGTAACACCTATTAAACCACCTGTAGCCCTTTCAGTATCTTATTCTGGCTACTTGGTTCGTCATTTATCAGGGAACCTACTCTATGGTTCAAAAACAAGGTCATCAGATGCGATTATTTTAAAAGAAACTAAAGAATAAATTTAGTTTATTTTATTTGACCTTTTTTGACCAAGGGTTTAAACTAGCATTACATTAGTTCAAATGCTAATATAAAAAAAGTAAATAATAATAAATTCGGAGGTTTCTAACTATGAATATGGTTCCTACAGTTATCGAACAATCTGCCGGTGGCGAACGTGCCTATGATATCTACTCTCGTCTTTTAAAAGACAGAATCATTATGTTATCTGGTGAAGTTAATGATGATATGGCAAATGCTATTATCGCTCAATTACTTTTCTTAGACGCTCAAGACTCAGAAAAAGATATTTCAATTTACATTAACTCACCCGGTGGTTCTGTTTCAGCCGGTTTAGCTATCTACGATACAATGAACTTCATCAATGCTGATGTTCAAACAATCGTTATGGGTATGGCTGCTTCAATGGCCAGTGTATTGGCAACTGCTGGTACAAAGGGTAAACGTTTTGCATTACCTAACTCAGAAATTATGATTCACCAACCACTTGGTGGCGCTCAAGGTCAAGCAACAGAAATTGAAATTGCTGCTGCACATATCTTGAAAACAAGAACATTGATTAACCAAATTTTAGCTGATGCAACTGGTCAAGATATTAAAGTTATCGATAAAGATACAGATCGTGATAACTTTATGACTGCTGATCAAGCAAAAGAATACGGTTTGATTGATAAAATTATGACTAACAAAAAAGGGCTTAAATAAGCTTTAACGTTTAAGGACACTAACAAGTTAACTTTTGTTAGTGTCCTTTTTTTGAGCGGATAATTATTCAGATGAACCCGTCTTATGCTATACTGACGCTAATAAATGAAGACTGGACTGATAAAAATGGATATTTCAATTATTGATGCTTCAAAAGTAAATCGGGACTTTGGACTTGTGATTGGTAACTCTGACGCGCCAAAAACAATTATTGAGTTTATTAACCTACGTTGCCCCTACTCAAAAGAATGGTTCGAAAAATCTAAAGAGACTTTAGATTCTTATGTTGCAAACGGACGTGTAAAACGTGTCATCAAACTTTTTGATAAAGAAAAAGAATCCTTACAACGTGGTAATGTTGCTCATCATTATCTTCCTTTAGATAATCCGCAAAAATCTTACGATTTAATAACTGAATTATTTAAAACGCAAGATACGTGGAAAGACTTAACACTGGATGAGGTTGCTGCCTATATGGAAAAGACCTTTAGTTTAACTGACGTTTCTGATAAAACTTACATTAACTCAATTATCGCTGAAGCTAACGACGCAAATATTCAATTTGTACCAACCGTTATCGTTGACGACCATATTTTTGATGAATCAATTGATCTAGCTACCTTAAAATCATATTTAGATAAATAAAAAATACGCATATAATTAATAGCTAAGATAAAAGCTATCAGTTATATGCGTATTTTATTTGGTTAACCTTTTAATCCTTTAGATTGTCTGACCATATCTTCAACAACAACATCAAAGATTTCTCCAAGTCCAGCACAATATTCTAATATTTCCCACGGCGCATTCGTATGGAAATGCAGTTTCATTAAATCAGAATCTCCCGCAACAAGTAAACTATCACCTTTGAATTGACGTAAAATCTTATCGTTCAATTGGTCCTCGTCTAATGTACTACCTTCTATTAGTAGTTGCGTATCATATTTAAATGTTATCATGCTATCTCACCTCTTTAAAATTTCGTTTATTTTTCACCAATTCGAACTTTTTCAGCAAATTCGTTAATTTTTCGTAGCCGATGATTAATCCCAGATTTTGAAATTGGACCACCTGGTACTAAATCACCTAATTCTTTCAAACTAACTTCTTGATGAACCAGACGTGTTTCAGCAACTTCTTTTAATTTAGAAGGTAATTGCCCTAAACCAACAGAATGTGCAATAAACTCAATATTAGCAATTTGTTTATTCGCAGCATCCGCCACTTTATTCATATTAGCTGTTTCGCAATTAACCATGCGATTAACTGAATTACGCATATCGCGGACAATCCTAATATCTTCAAACTTCAACATAGCCGTTGTTGCGCCAATTAATGACAAGAAATCAGCAATTTTTTCTGCTTCTTTTAAATAAACGATATAACCACTTCGACGTTCAGTCATTCTAGCGTTGAATCCAAATTTATTAATCATTTCGCAAATTGTTTGATTATGTTCTTCATAGACTGAGTAAATTTCCAAATGATAACGGCTTGTTTCAGGATTATTAACAGAACCACCTGCCAAAAATGCCCCACGTAAATATGAACGCATCATCATATCATCATGGGCCAACAGATCCATTGGTACACCCATTTTAAGTTGCATATCTTCAATGATATCCAGGTCTTTTAAAACAAAATCACTACCTGTTTTTAAACGTACAATATAAATATTATTTTTCTTTAATTTCATTTTACGACGAACTAATAGTTCACTTGTAATGTCATAAAATTCATTTAAAAGTTCATAAATCCGTCTCGCAATTGCGGGATTCTCAGTCTGAACATTTAAAACAAATTGATGATTAATAATACTCAAAGACCCATTCATTCTAATTAACGCCATTAACTCTGCTTTAGCATTATTTTTTCTGACTTTGAGGGTCGTTAATTCTTTTTTCACTTCACTTGCATATGACATTCTTTCACCTTATCTCTGTACTAAATAGTCTTTCTATGTCTTAATTCGCGATTTGGTCGACCAACTAAACGGATTAATTCTTCAACGACTTTATTGCCATCATGGAAGACACCTTGATCTTTTAATTTTAAGAAGTTAGATGAAATCACTCGACAATGTTGTTCCCTTAATCCATTAAAGTCATGTTCAACTTGAATTAAATTCTCATCATATTTTTCTTTATCCATATAACCTTCAGGAACCGGTGCCGTATTCACAAGCACTGTATTCACAAAACATTTACCTAGGTGCCCATTCAAAATACGCACATGATCAGCATCAGTAAAATGTTCTGTTTCACCCTTTTGCGTCATAATATTACAGATATAAACAACTTCTGCTTTTGTTTCAGACAGTGCCTTACCCACATTACCAATAACTAAATTAGGCAAAATACTTGTGAACAAACTCCCAGGTCCAAGGACAATTTGGTCTGCTTCAAGAATAGCTTGAACAACTTCTGGTACAGCTTCTGGCACACTAGTTTCACTTTTTTCACTTGAGGTTACCCAAACACGCTTAATTGATTTTCTAGCGGCAGTTATTTCTGCTTCCCCCGCTAAAAAAGTGCCATCAGAAAATTCTGCATTTAATACTAACGGTTCATCCGCAACGGGATAGACATGTCCATCAACTCTCATCATTTCTGATAATTCTTGGACAGAAGCAAAAACACCATTTTTCATTTCAGTTAGTGCTGCAATAATTAAATTACCAATCGCATGTCCTGCAAAAAATCGATCGGACGTATCAAACCGATACTGGAATATATCTAAATATATTTCTGGTAACTCAGATAATGCGGCAATAACATTACGAATATCACCAGGCGGCACAACATTCACGTAATCTCTGATAATACCTGACGAACCACCATCATCAGCAACCGTTACAATCGCCGTGATATCAGCATTTTTATCTCTTAAACTTTTTAAAATAACGGGTAGCCCTGTTCCGCCACCAATAACGACTATCTTAGGTCTATGTCCACTTCTCGTCATGATCGATTGACCGATTCTTTACTTTTATTAATATCACGGTGTGTAACGTTCACCGGATAGTTAATTTTCAATTCTTCACTCAATCTTTTAGCTAAAGCAACTGAGCGATGTTGTCCACCAGTACAGCCAATCGCAATCGTTAAATTGGTTTTACCTTCAGCTTCGTAGCCAGGTAAAATTGACTCAATTAACGATTCAAATTTGGTATAAAAACCTTCTGTAGCTGGTTGTTTCATCACATAATCATAAACTGCCTTATCTAAGCCAGTTTGTGGTTTTAATTCTGGAATATAGTGTGGGTTAGGTAAGAAACGGACATCCATCACGATATCTGCATCGATAGGTAGGCCATATTTAAATCCGAATGATAAGACTTCAACATGAAAATTAGCTGTTTCTCTGGTTTCAAAATTATGAAAAATCTCTTCACGTAACTGACGTGGTGACAAATTAGTCGTATTAATCACTAATTGTGCTTGTGTTTTAATATCATTTAATAAGTCACGTTCTTTTTCAATGCCATCCATCAGACGGCCTTCCATTGCTAACGGATGCGCACGTCTTGTTTCTTTGTAACGAGAAACTAATTCTGCATCTGATGCGTCAAGAAAGACAATTTTAGTGGTTACAAATTCAGTGTTATCAAATCCTGATAACATTTCGATAATTTCATCATAAAAAGCTCTTGATCTTAAATCCATAACAAGGGCAATTTTTGAAATTTTACCTGACTCTTTTACCAACTCCCAGAACTTAGGTAATAAAGTTGGTGGTAAGTTATCAATACAAAAATAACCTAAATCTTCAAAACTTTGCATTGCGACCGTCTTACCGGCCCCACTCATCCCTGTAATTACAACTAGCTCTAACGTATCTGTCATATTCATTCCTCCAAATCTACTATAATTATTATAACATACCTGGTGTTTCTTTTGTATCTGCGCACAAAAAAAGAGTTGTTTCCAACCCTATATCGTTTCACCAAATATTTTCATTTTAATTGCTTGGCCCGTTGGTGTACTAGCTAATCCACCAATCCCAGTTTCTCTAAGCGAGCTCGGCATACGTTCGCCAATGTCTTTCATAGCCATAATAACTTCATCAGCTGGTACTTTGTTAGATAATCCAGCAAGTGCCATATCTGCTGCCGTTAAAGCATTCACGGCTCCTATTGCATTTCGCTTGATACATGGAATTTCAACTAATCCAGCAACTGGATCACAAACCAGTCCCAATAAATTACTAAGTCCCATCGCAAAAGCCTCTGCACATTGTTCCGGCGTTCCACCAGTAACCTCAACGGCGGCAGCTGCTGCCATTGCTGATGCACTGCCGACTTCTGCCTGACAGCCACCAGTCGCTCCGGCAATCATGGCATTATTTGCCACGATCATTCCAAAGGCACTTGACGTAAATAAAGCTTGTAACATCTTTTCATGTGATAAATTTAATCGTTTTTGTATCATGAAAATAACCCCAGGCAACGTTCCAGATGAACCTGCAGTCGGTGTCGCACAAATAAGTCCCATCGAAGCATTGACTTCATTAGTCGCAATTGCATATTGCATCGCCTCTAAGTTAGCATCCCCAGATAAAGAGTGCCCTTTCTCACGATATTTCCGTAGTAAGACCGCATCTCCACCCGTTAATCCCGTTGCTGAAGAAACGCCTTCACCATTTGATCCCTTTTCAATCGCTTGCTTCATCACTTCAAGATTAGCAGACATTTTTTCAATGATAACGTCTCTAGTTTCACTTGATTGCGCCATTTCTTGTTCAATCATTAATTCTGAAACTAATTTGTGTTCTTTATTAGCAGTTGAAACTAACTCAGCAATACTTTTATACAAGATGGAACCTCCTATTTTAAATAAATGAGATTGTGCGTTAATAATCGCAGTTGCTTAATATCAGTCTCAGTAATATTCTTGGATAAATCATATTCATACATAATATCCTCTGGCATTAACTCAGATTCACTTTGCATAACAATAGTTGTCGATTTTTCGATTTGTTTTTGAATTTTATTTTTATTTACTGGATTAGCTTCCAACACTAGTATCGGTAAACTACCCTTTGGAAAAAATTGTTGTTTTTTTATAGTGAAAGCCCTAATTTCAATTGTGCCACCACCAATTGAGCAACCCATTAATTCGATTTTTTTTGTCTCATTTTCAATCGTTAATTTAACACTATTCGGATGGTTAATTGGACTTGGGTGTGCATCTTCAATAAACTGAATCTCAATCCCCATTTTTTCCGCAATCTGAATTGACTGTGGGCAACGGACATCATCAGGTTCAAAGCCTAATACCCCAGCAACGGTCGCAAAATCAGTCCCGTGCCCGCGATGTGTTTTTGCGAATGATTCATAATAGCGAACTTTTAATTTAGTGATTCTCCCATTAAATAATTGAAATCCAACCTTACCGATTTTAGCGGCACCAGCTGTATGTGAACTAGATGGTCCGATCATAACAGGTCCAATAATATCAAAAACACTCTTATAGTTATTGCCCATGGTCAGCCGTTCCTCCAATTTATTTTATGTCTTCTTTAAAGTTAACACTTTTTAAAAAAAAAGGAATAAAAAAAAGCCAGATTTTCATCTGACTTCTTAATTTATTTATTCATTCTCGCACGATCACGTTCTAAGATTGGTTTTAAATAGTGTCCCGTATAACTTTCAGGCACTTCAGCAATTTCTTCTGGTGTTCCAGTCGCAAGAATCGTTCCGCCACCTTCGCCGCCTTCTGGACCTAAATCAATTAAATAGTCAGATGTTTTAATCACATCTAAGTTATGTTCAATAACCAAGACTGTGTTACCCGCATCAACCAAACGATTTAAAACGCTAAGTAGGCGTTTAATGTCATCTGTATGCAAACCAGTTGTTGGTTCATCAAGAATATAAAAACTCTTACCATTTGATTGACGATGTAATTCAGAAGCTAACTTCATCCGTTGCGCTTCACCACCTGATAATGTTGTTGCCGATTGGCCTAACGAAACATAGCCCAAACCAACATCAACAATTGTCTGCAGTTTACGTCTGATTTTAGGAATTGGTTCGAAGAATTTCAAAGCTTCGCCAACTTTTAAATCTAAAATATCAGAGATTGTCTTACCTTTGTAAGTCACTTCAAGTGTTTCAGAGTTATAGCGTGCCCCGTGACAAATTTCACATGGCACATAGACATCTGGTAGGAAATTCATTTCTATTTTAATAATCCCGTCACCTTTGCAGGCTTCACAACGTCCACCTTTGACATTAAAACTAAAACGACCTTTTTTATAACCACGTAATTTTGCTTCGTTAGTTTCCGCAAATAAATCACGAATATTATCGAAGACGCCTGTATAAGTTGCGGGATTACTTCTCGGTGTTCGACCAATTGGACTTTGATCAATATTAATAACACTTTCAATATTTTGAACACCAGAAACTGATTTATATTTACCTGGTTTTTCAGAATTTCGATTTAACTTTTGTGATAATACCTTTTTCAAAATACCATTCACTAAAGTTGATTTACCGGAACCTGAGACACCTGTAACTGAAATGAATTTACCTAAAGGAAAATCGACCGTTACATTTTTTAAGTTATTCTCTTTTGCGCCGGTAATTCGAATCTTCTTACCATTGCCAGCACGTCGTTCATCAGGTAATGATATAAATTTCTTTCCTGATAAATATTGTCCAGTTAATGATTTGCGACTCTTTTTAACTTGTGTGGGCGTTCCAGCAGCAACAATTTCACCACCTAATTCACCAGCACCAGGACCAACATCAATTAAATAATCAGCAGCCATCATGGTATCCTCATCATGTTCAACCACAATTAAAGTATTACCCAAATCACGCATTTTCTTAAGTGATTCAATTAAGCGATCATTATCACGTTGATGCAACCCGATTGAAGGTTCATCTAAAATATATAAAACACCCGATAAATTAGAGCCAATTTGCGTGGCTAGTCGAATCCGTTGTGCTTCTCCACCTGAAAGTGTTCCTGCAGAACGTGATAATGTCAGATAATTTAAGCCAACATTTTGTAAGAATGTTAAGCGGTCACGAATTTCTTTCAAAATAGGTGCTGCAATAATTGATTCTTTTTCTGACAAGTTAACGTTATCAAAGAAAGGTAAGCCGTCACCAATTGAAAGTGCGGAAATTTTACCAATATGTTGGCCATTAATTTGGACGGCTAATGCTTTACGATTCAAGCGGTAACCGTGACATGTTTGACACGTTAAGCTGGTCATATATTTACGCATTTGTTCACGCGTAAAGTCACTATTAGTCTCCGTATGACGACGACTAATATTTGTAATAACCCCTTCAAATAATGCATCTACATCACGAACGCCACCAAAGTCATTAGCGTAATGGAAATGAAATTCACGTGTTCCAGCGCCATTCAAAACAATATCACGTTGTTCATCTGTTAACTTTTCAAATGGCACATCCATTGGAATTCCAAAAGCTTCTGCAGCTTGGGCTAACATCGATGGGTAATATTGCGAACTAATAGGATTCCATGGCTCAATTGCCCCTTCTGCTAGCGTTTTAGTTGGATCTGGAACGACTAAATCTTCATCGACTTCTAACTTCATTCCTAAACCATCACAAGTTTCACAAGCACCAAATGGTGCATTAAATGAGAACAAACGTGGTTCTAATTCTCCAACTGTAAATCCACAAATAGGACATGCATAATGTTCGGAAAATTGAATTGTTGCACCATCTGTATCACCATCAAGAATATCTGCAGTGGCGTAGCCAGAAGATAAACGTAATGCTGCTTCAAATGAATCAAATAAACGTGAGCGAATGCCCTCTTTGACAACAATCCGATCAATCACAATATCAATAGAGTGTTTGACCTTTTTTTCAAGATCAAATTCTTCATCAATATCATGAAGCTCGCCATCAACTCGAACACGGACGAATCCTTCTCGTTTGATCGTTTCAAATATCTTTTTATGTTGTCCTTTTTTATTGCGAATAATAGGTGATAAAATTTGAAGTTTTGTACGCTCTTTTAACTCTAAAACACGGTCAACCATTTGTTCAACGGATTGACTCGTGATTTCATGACCATCATTTGGACAAATTGGATGTCCAACTCTAGCCCATAATAATCTTAAATAATCATTAATTTCAGTGACTGTCCCAACTGTTGATCGTGGGTTTTTTGAAGTTGTTTTTTGGTCAATCGAAATAGCAGGTGATAACCCATCAATTGAGTCAACATCTGGCTTATCCATCTGCCCTAAAAATTGACGTGCATATGCTGATAAACTTTCAACATAGCGACGTTGTCCTTCAGCATAAAGTGTATCAAAAGCTAATGAGCTTTTCCCTGATCCTGAAAGTCCCGTAATCACAACTAATTTATCTCTTGGGATAGTGACATCCACATTTTTTAAATTATGCGCACGCGCACCATGGATCACAATTTTATCATTTTTCAAGAAATATCCCCCTATTTATAACATTTGTGTTTTTAATTCTAATACCGTATCACGCAATGATGCAGCTGTTTCGAAATCTAATTTTTTAGCTGCTTCTTTCATTTGTCCTTCTAAGCGATCAACCATATCTTGTTGTTCCTTTTTATCCATATCCAAAAATTCAGTTTCGGTAAAGGTTTTAACAGTTCCTGAATTATCTTCAATTTTTGTTGGCGTAATTAACTCACGAATGGCTTTTTTAATCGTAGTTGGCGTAATATGATGTTCCTCATTATATGCCATTTGGACATCACGGCGGCGTTGCGTTTCTTCCATTGCGCCCTTCATTGAATCCGTCACTTTATCAGCATACATAATCACTCGTCCGTTTTCGTTACGAGCTGCACGACCAATTGTTTGAACTAGAGAACGTTCACTACGTAAGAAACCTTCTTTATCGGCATCTAAAATTGTCACTAATGACACTTCAGGAACATCAATACCTTCACGTAATAAGTTAATTCCAATTAAAACATCATATGTGCCTAAGCGTAAATCGCGAATAATTTTCGTTCGTTCCATCGTTTTAATATCACTATGCAAGTACGCAACTTTCATCCCCAACTCTTTCAAATAATCAGTTAAATCTTCTGACATTTTCTTGGTTAATGTTGTGACAAAGACACGTTCATTGCGTTCAATACGTAAATTAATTTCGCCAACTAAATCATCAATTTGGCCCATAATTGGACGAACTTCAATGATTGGATCTAGTAATCCAGTTGGTCGAATAATTTGTTGAACAACATCTGACGTCCGTTCCATTTCGTAAGGTCCTGGTGTTGCAGACATATAAATGACTTGATTAACGTGCTCTTCAAATTCCGCAATCGTTAATGGTCGGTTATCCAGTGCACTAGGTAAACGGAATCCGTAATCTACTAACATTTGTTTACGAGCGCGATCACCATTGTACATCCCTCGAATTTGAGGCATGGTTACATGAGATTCATCAACTACGATCAAGAAATCTTTGGGAAAGAAATCAATTAATGTATATGGAGGTTCGCCAGGTTTACGTCCATCCATATGGCGGGAATAGTTTTCAATTCCGGATGTATAGCCCATTTCACGTAACATTTCTAAATCATAAGTAGTTCGTTGATCGATACGTTGGGCTTCTAATAATTTATCTTCATCTTTTAATTCTTTTAATCGATCAGCCAATTCAACTTCAATACCTTCAATGGCATGATCCATCACATCATCATTCGTCATGAAATGCGTTGCGGGGAAAATAGCCATGTGTTCAAGTTCACCCATAACTTCACCTGTTAATGAATCAACTTCACGAATACGATCGATTTCATCGCCAAAAAATTCAATACGAACAGCTTTTTGATCACGAGATGCTGGGAAAATTTCCACAATATCTCCATGAACTCTAAACCGACCACGTTGAAAATCAATATCATTTCGTTCGAATTGTATATCGACTAATTTTCTAAGTAAATCATCACGTTCCATTGTCATTCCAGTACGCAATGAAATAACATGATCACGATATTCTGTTGGATCACCTAATCCAAAGATACTTGAGACAGATGCAACAACAATCACATCATTACGTTCTAATAATGAACTTGTTGCAGAATGTCGTAATTTATCAATTTCATCGTTAATACTGGAATCTTTTTCAATATACGTATCACTTGAAGGAACGTAAGCTTCTGGTTGGTAGTAATCATAATAACTCACAAAATATTCCACCGCATTATTCGGGAAGAATTCTTTTAATTCACCATATAATTGTCCAGCCAATGTTTTATTATGCGCAAGGACTAATGTGGGACGATTAACTTCTTTAATCACATTTGAAATGGTAAACGTCTTACCCGTTCCCGTTGCACCCAGTAATACTTGTTCTTTTTTACCATCATTTAATCCATCAACTAAAGTTTTAATCGCATTCGGTTGGTCTCCAGTTGGTTCGTACTTTGAAACTAAGTCAAAAACGCCATCATCATGTCTATCAATCAAGTTAACCCCTCCAATACAATCATTTTTAGAAATTAAAAAAAGCCTGGAATAACCTACCCAGGCTCATTTAAAAATGATTATTCTCTACTAATTATATTAGCATACCGAACATACTTTCGCACGTTATCTCACTTATTTTTTCAGAATAACTTAATCAACTAAATAATCACGACCCCAAATAAGACCCATTGTTTTTTCTCCAGTATGGACGCCAATAACAGGCCCAATATGACTAACCTCAACTGGAATATTAGGATAGTTGGTTTTAATAAATGAGACCCATTTTGTACTCTCTTCAGGATTGTTCGCATCAACGATACTTACTCGAATTGGATAATCAACTGAGTTAATCGCATCAGAAAAATCTGCCATTACCCGTTGAAAAGCACGCTTCTTTGTCCGTTCCTTAGTTAAAGGGATAATTTGACCTTCATGATTAAAGGTCAGAATTGGTTTAATTTGTAATAAGTTACCCACAAACGCAGCACCATTCGTCATACGGCCCGTTCTAAGTAAATGGCTCAAGTTATCCACAACAAAGAAAATACCCACCGTTTCACGCATTGCTTCTATTTTAGGTACAATCGTGTCTGCATGCTCACCTTGCGCCACTAATTGAGCAGCTTTTAATACAAGAAAGGCTTCTGCTGAACTTGCTGCTTTAGAATCAATCGGATATACCGTAATTCCTTCCACAGTTTTTGAATAAGCACGTAAATTATCCACAAAACTTGTGATACCTGTTGATAGATGAATTGAAATTACTTCATCAAATCCCTCTTCAATTAATTTATCGAAGACACTTTGCATTTGTCCCATTGTGACTTGTGACGTTGTGGGTAACTTATCCGTATCTTTCATTCTTTGATAAAATTCTGAAGCAGAGATTTCCACATCTTCTAAATAAGTCTGTTGCCCAAAAATAACCGTGATTGGTACAACAATAATATTTTTATCTTTGGCTACTTTTGGATCAATATATGACGCACTATCTGTTACAATTGCCGTTTTCATTAATTTCTCCCTATTCTTTAAGCAAAAAAGGACTACCTTGTATGCATTATTCTAGCATACAACGCAATCCTTAACCTATGTGTACTCTATTTCTTAATAATATCCAAGGTTATTTTTTTAATTTTATCTTTATCTGTGAAATCTTCCGTTAATAATTCTGGAAGAATTTCTTGTAGAATATACTGAACACTCGCTAAATCTGAAAATTCAAGAATCGTTTTTAAGCTTTCTTGATAAATTTCAGTATAAACTGATTCAGGATTACCCTTTTGAATTTCGCCAAATGATTCATATAATAAATCTAATTTATCAGCTACAGACAAGATTTTACCTTCTAAAGTATCATCCTTACCTTCTGATAATCTACGACGATAGGCATCTTGGAATTCTTCTGGAATTTCGTTCACAATAAAATTCTCAGATAATGATTCCTCAACATTTGCTAACATTTCTCTTAGCGTTGTTGTTGCATATTTAACGGGTGTTTTAATATCACCAATGAATCGTTCTGTATAATCATGATTCAACGCTTTTTCATACAACATGCGCCAATCAATCGTATTTCCTGCATTTTCTTCAACATCACCTAAAAATTGAGCAGCTTCTGTTACTTTGAATGAATGTTCCGCTACCGAATGATCTTCATATTTAAAATATCCTGGTGCTCGTTTTAACGTTTCTAAATTACTTAAACTTTGTAGGTATTGATGCATTCCCATAATTAACAGCTCCCTCTCATTTTTTATATAAATTTTTACAATCTTACCACATATGGAAAAGTTAATTCAAGTATCATCAACTTTTAACAAAAAAATAAACTGATTCACATTGCAAACGCTTGATACATCAATTGGAACACGTCGCGCAACTTTACCTTACTTTTTTATGTTATGCTTATTTTCATGCTTTATATTTAAGGAGGACATTTTTTTGAAGTTTTTAGCCAATAAAACCGTTGAATACTTAACCGGTTTTATCTTGATTTTAATCATGGTACAAGCCGCGTCACTTTTACATGATTCAGAAATTATTTTACCTGAAATCGCCGCGTTAACAGTTGGACTGTGGATTTACCACGAAGCCAATTGGTTAGATCGTTCGTTTAATCTTTTTTTGCTGCCTTCTGTCACCGCAATTATCGGTTTTGGCATCAATTTACTTGAGATTTCTTACACAATTAAAATCTGCCTAATGATCGCCATCATGGTCTTTCTATTAGTGGTAACCCGATCGGCACTGGCGCCTTCATTGGCTACAGGTCTCTTGCCAATCATCGTTAATGCGTCCAAATATTCATTCATCATTGCCATCATCATTTTCACTTTCATCGAGATGATTGTCGTTAAAGGCCGTAAACTCGATCAAAACTACGCAAAAAAAACAAACCTTAACTATCAGGCTATGCTTTTATTTCTCGTTTCTTCACTCATTTGGGTTGGTCTCGTGACGATTGCTGGAAAGCCTTTGATGGCCGCTATTCCACCGATTCTTGTCGTTTTTTTCGAGGTGCTACAAAAGCCGATGTATCCGGCAAAAATGGTGTTCAAACAGGTTACTGCCTTGACGCTTTCAGCAACGATCGGTGTTCTCGCCTGCATGGTAATCGATTCCAATGTTGTTGTCGCCTTAATCACTATGCCTCTCGTTTTTTGTATACTCCATCTTTTCAAAGTTAAAATTCCAGCCGCTTATGCCTTTCCATTGCTTGCAATGATTGTTCCACCGACTATCTTTAGCGTTCTCCCCGTGTCGTCCCTACTCGCTTCCATCTACTTTCTTGGAATCGCCTACCTTTATCACCGCTTTAAAAAGAAAAAAATGAATAAATAGAAACTAAACAAGTTAATCAGCCCTGAAAGAAAATAATAAATCTTAAAAAGTTGTTTACAAAATACTGTTTTATTTGCTTATAAATTTTGTAACCCATTTAAGGTCAAAAAAAGTAGTGCTAAATGTAAATTTAGCACTACTTTTTTAGTTAGGCGTTGACAATTGCCATAATTGCTTCTTCAAATGCAAGACACTTAGCTTGTGCTTTTTCATCAGTTTCAGCTTGCGTTCCCACGTAGAATTTAATTTTTGGTTCAGTCCCTGAAGGACGAATTGCAATCCAAGAACCATCTTCTAAGATATATTTCAACGCATTTGCAGTTGGTAATCCGATTTCTTCAGATGATCCATCAGCTAATTGCGCCATACCCGTTGTGAAGTCTTCTAATTTAGCGACTTTATAGCCAGCAAAATCTTTAGGTGCGTCATCACGGAAGATTGTCATTAAATCTTTGATTTTTTGAACACCTTCAATACCTTCAAACGTTAACGCTTTAGTATTTTCAGCGTAATAACCATATTCTTTAAATAAATCATCTAATCCATCTGACAATGTTTTATCAAATTGTTTGTAGTAAGCAGCTACTTCAGATAACATTACTAATGCTTGGATAGCATCTTTATCACGAACGAAAGGACGAATTAAGTAACCATAACTTTCTTCAAAACCAAACATAAAGGTATGTTCATTTGTTTCTTCATAGTTTTGAATTTGTTCCGCAATAAATTTGAATCCTGTTAAGACATTAATCATTTTAGCATGATGTGCTTCAGCAATCTTAGTTGCAAGTTCACTTGATACAATTGATTTAACGCCAACGGCATTAGCGGGTAAAGTTCCTGCTTCTTCGCTAGCAGTTAAAATATAATTGAACATTAGAGCAGCAATTTGATTACCTGTTAATAATTTATATTCACCATCAGTTTGACGTACAGCGACACCCATACGATCAGCATCTGGATCAACAGCGATTAATAAATCAGCATGTTCACGTCGACCCCATTTGATAGCTAAATCAAATGCTGGTGCGTCTTCTGGGTTAGGTAACTTGATTGTTGGGAATTCAGGATCACCTTCAGCTTGTTCAGGCACAATCTTAAATTGTTCAAATCCAGCTTGTTTCAAAGCACGTTCACCCAACATTTTACCTGTTCCATGAAGTGGTGTGAAAACAAGTTTCATTGAAGCACCAACTTCATCAACTAATTTTTGATTAATTGTCACTTTTTTAACTTCAGCAAGATACGCAGCGTCAACTTCTTCACCAATAATTTGGAGTGTTTTATCAGCTTTTAATACTGTCTCATCACCTACTTTAATGGCAAATAAATCATCAGCTTCGCGAACAAAACCAGTAATCATATCTGATTCTTTAGGTGGCATTTGGCCACCGTCTTCACCATAAATTTTATAGCCATTATATTGTTTAGGATTATGGCTAGCCGTTATCATAATTCCGGCGTAAGTAGCTAAATGGCGGACTGCAAACGATAATTCTGGTGTGGGACGTAAGCTTTCAAAAACAAAGCTTGGAATACCATGTGCGCCTAAAACTTTAGCTGATTCCATCGCAAATTCTTGTGATTGGTAACGCGAATCATAACTAATTGCGACACCGCGCATTTTAGTTGCATCATCTAACGTATCCATAAAGCGAGCTAATCCTTCAGTTGCTTGACGAATCGTGTAGATGTTCATCCGGTTAATACCAGGACCCATCAAGCCACGCATACCAGCAGTTCCAAATTCCATTGGTTGGTAAAAAGATTCTTTTAAATCTTCTTGATTATTTTTAAGCGAAACAATCTGATTTTTTAATGTTGCGTCTAGTGTTTCTTCATTTAACCAAGTTAAATAATTATCTTCCCAAGTCAAAATATCACTCCCATTCATATAATATTACTATTATACAATAAATGCGCTTACTATTCAGGATAATAAAAAAGATATCAGAATAATTCTGATATCTTTCTTCCAGCAAGTCGCTCACGTTCAATTCCTGATTTAATTACCTTTTCCAAAATATGCTCAAATTGCTTAATTTCTTCTTCACTAAGCACCGATATACTTTCATCATTAACGACTGTAATTCTATCAAAAATATCTTGATAATTATTAATCGCTTTTGCTGTAGGATAAAGTTCAGTCCGTCGTTTATCTGCGGACGACATTTTTTTTTCAAGCCAACCATCTTTAATTAATTTTGAGATAGCACGTGTCACAACACTGTGATCCCGATAAATATTTTGGATTAGCTCATCCTGACTAACGCCAGGTGACTCACAAACTAACAACACGTAAAAAAAGTTACTCTCAGAAAGTTCAAACCCTTTTAACGTATCATTTATTCTTAATCGAATCATTCTGTTGTAAATTGTTGTTAATTTCTCAACTTCATGTGTATCGTAAAAAGAATTTCCATTCATATTTTGCATCTCAAAACTCCTTAAGCTTTACTTGTTTTTCTGAAATAGATTAGTCCAACTAGTCCAATTACAATTGAGACAACCATGATAAAGATCATTGAATATTTGTATCCAACAACAAATGATGCAGGAATACTAGCAATAACAATAATAACGGTATTAAATAATGAACCACTAACTTGTCTTAATGTATTCGTTAATGTTGTTGCATGATTTATTTCCATTGGATTTAAATCTTTTAAAGATTCTGTTGTTGCTGGAGCCATAATAGCACCAACCCCTGTTAATCGAATAGCGTAAGTAACAACTGATAACCAAACAGGAAATTCAATTGTTAAGAATAACATTGGTAGTACTGAAATCATCAACATCAAAAAGCCAAATATAAATATTTTTTTATAACCGTATTGATCATAAAGGTTACCAACAATAGGTGAAATAATAGCATTAATTGCAGCACCCGGTAACATAATTAATCCAGCAGTCATTCCTGATAAATGTTGATTATTTTCTAAGAACATTGGCATAACTAATTCTGTTGCCATTAAAATACCAAAAACTAACATAATTAATGCAATCATAGTTGAGAATGAACGTACTTTGAAAATTCGAATATTTAAAAATGGTTCTTTTAAAGCTAATTGACGACGGCCAAAATAGATTAATGCTAAAACACCAATCACAATAAGGACAAGTGCAACTAATAATTGGTCTCCAATAATTGAAATACCAATTAAAATTGTAGCAAGTCCAACTAGTGATAAGAAGAATGATTTAAAATCAATTTTAACATCTGTCTTTTCTGAATAGTTAGGTAAAATACAAACCCCAACAATTAATAAAATTAACATGATTGGAATAATGAAAATAAATAATGCTCTCCATGGTAAAAATGTAATCATAATACCTGATAAAGTTGGTCCAATTGCTGGAGCAGCTGAGATAACAAGCATAGCAAGTCCCATTACAACGCCACGGCGTTCAATTGGGTTAATTGCAATGACACTAATCATCGTAAATGTAGTCAATACGCCACCGGCAGCAGCTTGGATTAAGCGACCAATTAAGATTGCCCAAAAATTAGCGCCACTTGATGCAACGATACTTCCGATTAAAAAGACAACCATAATACCGACAAATATTTGTCTTGTTGAATATTTTTCATATAAAATTGCTGATAATGGTGTCGAAATTCCGACCATTAAAACATAACCCGTCGTTAACCATTGTGCGGTTGCAAGGTTAACATTTAAAACGGTGATTAATTTTGGTAATGCTGTAATCATCAATGTTTGATTTAATAAAGCGGCAAAAGTCGCAATTAATAAAACAGCACCAATTGTGTTTCTTTTTTTGTTTGTCATTCTAACTCTCTTCTCACTTAAATTTACGCATATGTTTAATTTTTTTCATAAGCGGATTAGATTATTATAATGTTCACATGCACATAAAGTCAAGTAAATAAAAAAATAAGCCTCAAAAGGCTTATTCTATAATTTAACTTAATTCTGCATCATTTAATGATTCAAGGTAACTAAATGTTTGTTGTCCAGCAATACCACCGTCACCAACTGCAGTTGTAATTTGACGCAATTCTTTCTTACGCACATCACCAACTGCGAAAATACCTGGTACATTTGTTAGCATATTTTCGTCAGTTGGAATCCAACCATAATCGTCAGTAATTCCAAGCTTTGTGAATGCTGTTGTCATTGGTTTAACACCAACATAAATGAAGACACCACTAGCAGGAATTTCAGATGTTTCACCTGTTTTATTATTCGTTACTTTAACGCCAGTTACTTTACGATCGTCACCAACAATCTCTGTGACATTAGTATCCCAAACAAAAGATATTTTATCATCCGCAAAGGCACGATCTTGTAAGATTTTTTGAGCGCGTAATTTGTCACGACGATGAATTACCGTCACTTTTGAAGCTAATTTTGATAAATAAGAACCTTCTTCGATTGCTGAATCACCGCCACCGATAACGATGACTTCACGATTTTTGAAGAAAGCACCATCACAGACTGCACAGTAAGATACACCTCGGCCACTAAAGGTATCTTCGCCTTCAGCACCCAATTTTTTGTATTCTGATCCAGTTGCGATAATTAAAGCTTTTGTTTCAAAAACATCATTATCTGTTGTGATGAGTTTAGTATCGCCTTCAATTGTAATATCGGTTACACTACCGTATGCATATTCTGCACCAAATTGTGTCGAACTTTCGTACATTTCTTTTGCTAAATCAGGGCCTAAGATTGATTTAAATCCAGGATAATTTTCAACTTCAGCCGTATTGTTCATTTGGCCACCATAAATCCCACGATCAATCATTAAAACCGATAGATTTGCACGTGATGCATAGAGTGCGGCAGTCATTCCACCGGGCCCAGCACCAATCACAACAACATCATATTTTTTTGTCATTAGTTCAACCTTCTTTCTTTTAGTAAGTAATTCAACAATACCCTATGTTACTTTTTTTGTCTATTTAATTGCTTTAACATCAAAAACAGGTCCCAAGTGAGTTGAACTTGAAACCTGCTTTACTGTAAGAATTAGGCTACTTATTTTTTGCTGTATCTTCTGCAATTAATTTTGCGCCTAAAGTCTTCAAATATTCTTTTAATTCATCTTTAACTTCTTTATGTTTCAAACCATACTCAATACTTGTTTTTAAGTAGCCAAATTTATAGCCAACATCGTATCGGGTTCCTTTAAATTCATGAGCGAAAACACGTTGCACCTTGTTCAATGCATCGATGGCATCCGTTAATTGAATTTCATTACCAGCACCTGGTTTTTGATGTTCTAAGATACCAAAAATTTCAGGTGTTAATAAGTAACGTCCAATAATAGCCAAGTCACTAGGTGCTTCTTCAGGTGTAGGTTTTTCAACAAAGTTTTTAACATTGAATAATCCAGGTTTAACTTCTAATTCAGGATTAATCACACCGTATTTTGAAACTTCTTCATGAGGGACTTTCATCACCGCTAAAGTTGAAGCATGTGTCTCATCAAAGCGATTCATGAGTTGACGCGTTAATGGTACTTTATCTTCCATTAAATCATCGCCTAACATGACAACAAAAGGTTCATCCCCAACAAAGTCTTTAGCCATTAAAACGGCATCGCCAAGACCTCGTGGATGAGATTGACGAACAAAATACAAATTAATATCCGTTGTTTCTTCAACTAATTTTAATAATTCGTCTTTATGCTTTGCAGCTAAATTCGCTTCCAGTTCTGGCACCGAATCAAAATGATCTTCAATTGGTCGCTTACCTTTACCCGTAACAATCAAAATATCTTCAATACCCGATTGACGCGCCTCTTCAACAATAAATTGAATCGTTGGTTTATCAACAATTGGGAGCATTTCTTTTGCCATCGCTTTAGTTGCTGGTAAGAAACGAGTCCCTAGTCCAGCAGCCGGAATAATGGCTTTTTTAACTTTTTGCATAGTCTAATCCCCTTTTATTCTGCTAATTCAGATTTACCTTCACGATTGATCAAAGCTTCAATCACTGATTTAATTTCTTTATTATTGTATAAAACGTCATAAATTGCATTTGTGATTGGCATATCAATTCCTTGTTGTTGTGCTAATTCATAAGCAGCCTTAGCAGTACCAACACCTTCGATAACCATACCCATATCAGCAACAACAGCATCTAATGATTTACCTTGACCTAATTGGTCTCCAGCACGCCAGTTACGTGAATGAACACTTGTAGCTGTAACGATTAAATCACCAACACCAGAAAGTCCCATAAAGGTTAATTGGTTAGCACCAAATGATGTCCCTAAACGAGCAATTTCAGCTAATCCACGTGTAATCAAAGCTGCTTTAGCGTTATCGCCATAGCCCATACCATGAAGCATACCAGCACCAACGGCGATAATATTCTTCATAGCTGCGCCCATTTCAACACCGATAACATCGTTATTTGTGTAGATTCTTAAGAATTTATTCATAAAGAGATCTTGAACAAAACTTGCAGCTTCAGGATCAGTACTTGCTGAAACAATTGTTGTTAAATCACGATTTGCAACTTCTTCAGCATGACTTGGGCCAGAGAAGACAACAACACTACCACGAATGTCAGCAGGAATTTCTTCTTCAATAACTTCTGAAATACGTTTGTGTGTGACTTGTTCTAGTCCTTTACTTGCATGAATAATAATTGGTTTGTTACCTGTTTCTTCTAAAATTGCTGCTACTTGTTTAGCAACAATACGGCTTGCTTTTGTTGGAACAACAAATAAAATAGCGTCAACTTGATCCAAAGCTTCTTTTAAATCTTCATATGCATGTAGGTCTTTAGAATAAGTGTAATCTTCCAAGTAATGCTTATTTGTATGGAACTCATTCATTTCTGCTACTTGTGCTGGAACATTTGACCAAAGTCTGATGTCATGACCATTTTCAGTTAGGATATCGGCAAGGATACTACCCCAAGAACCGGCGCCTAATACTGCTACTTTTTTTGTCATTATATAATCTCCTTCAAAATTTATTCATTCTAATCATACCAAATTTTACCTCTAATAGCATTAACTATGAGAAATTTTTATTTCAATTGTCCGTCTAAATACCATTGATTTTGCGGTTCCCAATATCTTCTCAATAATAACCAACTAATTGATCCAATAAAAATCACTAATGAGAGAAGTTGAGAAACACGAATTGTTGAAAATAACATTAAGCTATCTGTTCTCATTCCTTCGATAAAGAAACGACCAAATGAATACCAAGTTAGATATGCAAATAGTATTTCTCCACGTTTGAAAAGGTGTACTCGATGTCTCAAGGCAATTAATATTAAGAATCCAACAAAACTCCACAATGATTCGTATAGAAATGTTGGCTTATAGTAGGTGCCATTGATGTTCATTTGGTTAATAATAAATTCAGGTAAATGTAAATTTTGCAATGCCTCTAACGTCGTTTTTCCACCATGGGCTTCTTGGTTCATAAAATTACCCCAACGGCCGATTGATTGCGCAAGTAGCACAAGTGGTGCCGCTAGATCAAACATTAACCATGCTGACAAATGGCGACGCTGACAGAAAATAATCACTGTAATAATTGCGCCTATTAACCCACCATAGATAGCAATACCACCATCCCAAATTCGATAAACTTCACTGAGATGTTGAGCGTAATAAGACCACTCGAACACAACGTAATAGAGTCGCGCAGAAACAATTGAAATTGGCAACGCCCATAGAACCATATCATATATGGTATCTTCATTTATTCCTATTTTTTTGCCTTCAAGAATGGCTAAAATAACTGCTAGAATTACTGCACTCGCAATTATTACACCATACCAACGAACTTCAATAGGTCCTAATTTAACTGCGATGGGATTCAACGCACCTAATAAATAATTCAATTTACTCTCGTCCAATCCTTAATCTTTTTTTGAATTTGTTTGGATTAAGCCATTTAGATTAGCTTCAAATGCTTTAGTAGCATCATAACCCATTGTTTTTGCACGGAAGTTCATTGCTGCGACTTCAATGATAATGGCCAAATTACGTCCTGTTTTAACAGGTACAGAAATTTTTGGCACATTCACATTGAATATTTTAACAAATTCATCATTATTACCTAATCGATCAAATTGTTTATCAGGAGTCCAGTTTTCTAGATGAATAATTAGTGAAATATCAGTGTCATTACGGACAGCTCCTGCACCAAACAAGTTCATGATATCGATAATACCGATACCTCGAATTTCAAGTAAATGTTTTAAAATTGCAGGTGCCTCACCAACAAGTGTCTCCTCATCTTGTTGGAAAACATCAACACGATCATCTGCAATTAACCGATGTCCACGTCTAATTAATTCAAGCGCTGTTTCTGATTTACCAACACCAGAATCACCTGTAATCATGACCCCAAGACCATAAATATCAACTAAAACACCATGTATTGACTGGCGTTCAGCTAATTTAGCTTCCAAAAAGTTAACCATATTAGAAGATAGACGTGACGTTGTTAGTTTTGAAATTAGAACTGGAATATGTCTTTCTTTGACGATAGCTAATAATTCTAGCGGCACATCCAAATCATTTGAAACAACAAAACATGGTGTTTGTTCTGTTGCTAATTGATTCATCACATTCTGCCTATCTTCAGGAGTCAGTCCATTTGCATAAGCATGTTCTGTCATCCCAAATAATTGAATACGTTCTTTCGGATAAAAATTAAAATACCCGGTTAATTCTAGACCAGGACGTGAAATATCACTTGTTGTAATTTTTTTATCATCCAAGTATTCTTTCCCAATTAAAACAGTTAATCCCATTGCATCTACTAAATTTCTAACTGAAACTTCATTGGCCATCTTAATGCCCCCTATTGTCTATTTCTAATAAAGTAATTTGTTACGATTGTATTAGCAATACTCATCACAATTGAGATGATAAATGCCGCCCAAAAGCTCGAAAATTTAAATTCATTACCCACAAAAAATGACGTCATTTGTAACATAAATGCATTTATAATCAGATAGAAAAATCCTAAACTGAAAATAGTTACCGGCAGTGATAAAATCACTAAAAACGGTTTAACTAGCATATTTAGTACGGCCAGTACAAAACTGGCGATTAATGCAACCCAGATACTTTTAACAAATAAAGTCTCTGGAAAAAAACCAGATATTGCCAAAAACAGTATGGCATTAATTAATACGCGCTGCCAAAATCCCATGAATCTTCACCTCATCATTAATATTATTTATCGTCTGTAACTTCTACATCTTTAATAATTTTACGGCCACTCTTACTTGATGAGCTAGTCCGTTGTCCAGTACTAGATGTAAACTGCTCAAAAGAACTAGTAAATGAACGTTTTTTCCCTGGTAAGCTAATTGCTAACAAGATATAGACAAGTATAAATACGCCTTTTGTTGCGAAGATTAGCATTAAAAATAAAAATCTAACGAGTGTTGGATTCCAATTTATATATTCGGCAAGTCCAGCTGCGACACCCGCGATAATTTTATTAGTTGATTTTGTGAATTTTTTATTTGTTTTCATTTTGTAGTTCCTCCATTCAGAATAATCTATCATTATTGTACTTCTTATCGTACTCATTTTACAATTTTAACGAGCGTTATTTACTTAAATTTTAACGTTTAAATTAAAAATAACTAACAATCGCGAAATTGTTAGTTATTAAATGAGTAGTGCCTTATTCATTTTCTTTTTCTAACTCTGATTTACCAGGATTCAATTCAGTGATTCGGCCATTTTTTAAATAAACAACCCATTCACACACATTTGTAACATAATCGCCAATTCGTTCTAGATAAGTGGCAACCATCAAATAGTCAGCACTTCCCACAACTGTTTCGGGATTCGTTTTCATTTCATGGATACACTGGTCATATATTGTCGTGAAATATTCATCAACTTCAAGATCTAAATTAGCAACTTTACGAGCTTTTTCGGCATCTTTTCTAATATAAGCTGTGAGGACTTCTTCAACCATCTTACGTGCGTGGTCGCCCATAATTCCGATCTCATCTTCAATCTCCGTTACCCTAGGATTGCCTTTAACACGAATCGTTGATCTCGCAATACTTACAGCGTGATCTCCCATTCGTTCTAAATCAGAAATAGCTTTTAAAACAGTCACAATATCTCTTAAATCACTTGTAACAGGTTGATACAATGCAATCATTTCTAACGTTTGTTTTTCTAACTTCATTTCGCGTTCATTAATTTTGTAATCGCCAACGATAACTTCATGGGCCAACTCTTTATCATGATTAATGAAAGCACGGACAGATTTATGAATGGCTTCACTAACCATCATACCCATTTCGCTAAATCTAATGTGTAGCTTTTCTTGTTCTTCATCAAAAAGTAATCGCATTATTTTGTCTCCCTTTCTTAACCGAATCGACCACTAATGTAGTCATCCGTTTCTTTTTGTACAGGCTGCGTAAATAATTTTTTAGTTGGTGCAACTTCAATTAAATTACCTTCTAAAAAGAAGGCAGTTCGATCTGAAATTCGAGAAGCTTGTTGTAAATTGTGAGTCACTATTATAATAGTATATTTTTCACGCAATTCTAGCAACATATTTTCAATTTTACTACTTGAACCAGGATCCAGAGCACTTGTTGGTTCATCCAGTAAAATGACCTCAGGTTCAACCGCTAAGACTCGAGCGATACAGACACGTTGTTGCTGTCCGCCAGATAACGCAAGCGCATTTTTACCCAAATCATCCTTTACATCATCCCAGACAGCAGCCTGTTTCAAGCTTTTTTCAACAGCTTCATCAAGGATTGCTTTATCTTTAACGCCAGCTAATCGCAAACCATATACAACATTTTCGTAAATTGAAAATGGAAATGGATTAGGTTGTTGGAAAACCATCCCAACATTTTTGCGTAATCTTACGGTATCCATTTTAGGACCGTAAATATCTTCATTTTTTAATTTAACTGTACCTGTAATGGTTACACCTGGAATTAAATCATTCATGCGATTTAACGTTCTTAAATATGTTGATTTACCACAACCAGATGGACCGATTAAAGCGGTAATCCCTTTTTCATTGAAATCAAGATTAATTCCTTTGAGGGCTTCTTTCTTACCATAATACAAATGAACATCATTTGTTTCAATTATTTTAGTCATTTGGCCTTTCCCCCTTAACCGAAGTTTCCTGAAACATAATCATCCGTTAGTTTAATTGTTGGTCGCGTAAAAATAGTTGTTGTTTTATCATATTCTACCGCATTTCCTGAATGGAAAAATGCTGTGTAATCTGAAATACGTGAAGCCTGTTGCATATTGTGTGTCACAATGACAATCGTGTACTTTTCTTTCAGTTCTAAAAGTGATTCTTCAACAATTCGACTTGAAATTGGATCTAACGCACTAGCTGGTTCATCTAACAATAAGATGTCAGGTTCCATAGCAATCGCTCTAGCGATACATAAACGTTGTTGTTGTCCACCAGACAATGATAACGCACTCACATTCAAATCATCTTTAACTTGATCCCAAAGTGCAGCTTGTTTAAGTGATTTTTCAACGCGTTCTTCAAGTAACTGCTTATCTTTCATCCCATGACGTTTCAAAGCAAACGTTATATTTTCATAAATTGATTTTGAAAATGGATTAGGTCGTTGAAATACCATTCCAATATGTTTTCTCATTTCATAAATATCAACATTATCTTTATTTATATCTAAATCACGGTAAATAATTTGTCCTGTTACATCAGCAATCCCATCATTCATACGATTCAACGATCTAAGATAAGTTGATTTACCAGAACCAGATGCCCCAATTAAAGCTGTAATTTTAAACCGTTCAAATTGTAAACTAACATCTCGAATTGCTTCATTAGAACCATAATGAACATGTAAATCTTTGGTTTCTAAAGCTATCTCATGTTTATCTTCATTGAAGGTCATAATTCTAGATTTTTCAGTTTTATTTTCTACCATATTCTTTGACCCCCTAATGATCTATTTACTTGATGTAATTTTACGATAAAGTGCTTTACCACCGAATCGAGCTAAGAAATTAAATAAAAGCACTGCGATAATTAAGACGGCTGATGCGCCTGCAGAAACAGCTGATGCATCAGGCATAATACCTTCTGAATTAATTTTCCAGATATGAACAGCTAATGTTTCAGCTGGACGCATTGGATTTAACGGACTCGCAATATTAGCTGGATTCCAGTTTGTAAAATCTAGTGCTGGCGCACTTTGACCAGCAGTATAAATTAACGCAGCTGCTTCACCAAAGATACGGCCGGCACTCAATATAACACCCGTTAAAATACCAGGTACTGCATCTGGAACAATAACTCTCGTAACGGTTTCCCAACGCGATAATCCTAACGAAAAGCCAGCCTCACGTTGTGAATATGGGATAGAACGTAATGACTCTTCGATTGATCTTGTTAATAAAGGTAAATTGAAGAACGTTAAGGCTAATGCACCTGATAAAATTGAAAAACCGAAATTATATTGGACAACGAAAATCAAAAACCCAAAAAGCCCAACAACAACTGAAGGTAATGAACTTAAAATTTCAACAGACGTTCTAATAACCGTCGTCACCCAATTATTTTTAGCGTATTCTGATAACCAAATACCCGCTCCCAATGAAATAGGGAAAGAAATCAATAATGTTAATAATAATAGATAGAAGGAATTAAACAATTGGATTCCTACTCCACCACCACTTGAAAATGATTTTGCGGGTGATGTTAAGAAATGCCAGCTGATATGTGGCACACCTCTAACCAATATATAGCCAAGTAAGGCCGCTAAAACAAGAACGACGAATCCGGCAATACCATATAAAATACTTGTTGCGATTTTATCTACTTTTTTAGGATTCATTATTTAAGCGCCCCTCTCTTACCAATTACTCTAACAACCATGTTAAAGAATAATGACATTAATAATAGAATTAAAGCAAGTGACCATAGCGCATTATTTTCTAATGAGCCCATGACAGTATTTCCAATTCCCATCGTCAAAATACTTGTTAAAGTTGATGATGGTGTAATTAAACTTGATGGCATCAATGATGCATTACCAATAACCATTTGAACGGCTAAGGCTTCACCAAAAGCTCGTGCCATACCAAAAACAACCGCTGTCATGATACCTGGTGTTGCTGCTCTTAGAATAACTTTATAAATTGTTTGCCAACGTGTTGCACCTAAGGCCAGTGAGGCTTCCCGGTAATAACGTGGGACAGATTTTAAAGTATCAACAGTCATTGACGTAACGGTTGGTAGAATCATAACAAATAACACAAATGTCCCAGATAAAATACCAAACCCTGTTCCACCAAAAATACTTCGAACAAATGGGACCACAACTGAAAGACCAATAAATCCATAAACAACTGAAGGAATACCAACTAATAATTCAGTTACCGGTTGTAAAATTCGGCTACCCGTATTTGGTGAAATTTCAACCATGAAAATAGCTGTTCCAATAGCGAAAGGTGTTGCAATTAATGCTGATAAAAAAGTGACAAAGAATGATCCAGAAATCATTGGTAAAGCCCCAACTTCTGGCTTACCTGCTTTATCAAGCGTTCCAGGGTTCCAACTCTTTCCTAATAAAAAATCTTTAATTGATACTTTATCAGTAAAGAACGTTGCTAATCCTTTTGAAGCAACGAAATAAAAGATAGCAAGAACAATAGCGACGATTAGTCCAATACAGAAATAAGTAATTATTTTACCGCGCATCTCTAGTTTAGATGCTTTTGATTTTTTGAGTAAACTTTCACGAATCGGATCCATAACTACATCCCCTTCTTAATTGGTGTTATTTTACCTTCAACCGAACGACTCACTTGCATCTGTGTTGTTGGAATATAACCTAATTTACTAACAACCTGTTTTTGAATTTTATTTGACATCATATAAGTTAAAAATTGTTTTGTTAATCCCGTGGGTTCACCATTCGTATACATATGTTCGTATGACCAGATTTTCCATTTATTTGAGGCAACATTACTTTCAGTTGGTTTAACTTTATCAACAGAAAGTACATCGACCGTTTTATCAACGTATGAGAAAGCCATATAACTTATTGCACCAGGTGTCGATCCGACAATTTGTCGAACCATTCCCGTTGAATCTTGTTCCTGTGCATCTTTACTTTGCTTACCTTCTAATCCCCATTTTTCAAATGTTAATCGTGTTCCCGAACCAGATGCACGATTTAAAAGGACAATTGGTAAATCATTGCCACCTAGTTGCTTCCAATTTGTTAATTTACCAGTAAAAATATCTATAAGTTGTTTTTTTGAGACGTTTTTAACGCCCACACCATTATTCACAACTGGCGTAATTCCAACAACGGCAACTTGATGGTCTACAAGTTTACTTGCCTTAATGCCTGATTTTTCTTCAGCAAAAACATCTGAGTTACCAATGCTAACGGCTTTTTCTTGAACTTGACTCAATCCTGTTCCGGATCCGCCACCTTGAACATTAACAAAGACGCCAACATTTTCAGTCCCGTATTCTTCACCAGCTGCCTCAACTAAAGGTTGTAAAGCTGTAGATCCAACAATTGTAATCGATTTTCCTGAATTTGATTGTGTCTCACATCCCGTTAAAGTTAATAACATGATGGATAAAATTCCACCAATCATTACTAAAGATCCCTTTTTCATAGTAACTTCCTCCATAAATATCGATATTTAACTTATACATTAAGTTTATATTTTTAATGTAAAGGTCCTGTGGGGGTATTGTAAAGATTGTGTAAAGGTTACAACAAAAAAAGCCATAACATGACGTTATGACTTCAATCGTTATTTTAATTCTGGAGCATCAGTTTTGAATAAACTTTCGGTAGATACCCCACCGTGTTGTTCAATTAAACTGGTTTTTTCTTTCTCTTGTGCTTTTTTCAAAGTTTCAAGAGCGTCACTTTTCTTGTAATTATAGTCAGATTTATTTACTTTAGTGAAATTACTTGGTGCGTAGAATCTTAATAGATCACCCGTAATAACTTCATCTGATAATGATAATGACGTTGTAACATGTTTTAATTCTTTGTTATAAACTTTTTGTTGTGCTGCCGTTAGTTTTTCGATTTCTTTACCAGTCTTAGTGTTATACGTGGTATTTCCAACTTTTGTAAAGGTTGGTGAAACGAAATCACCATTTCTAAAGGCAACCGTTTGGTTACGATTTTTCGATAATAAATCATTACCAAATTGAACCGTATCGGTATTCTTAACGCCTAATAGATCAAGTAAAGTTGGTAGCACATCAATTTCACCACCATAAGTATGATTAATACCGCCCTTAAGGCCATTCATATGAATCATAAATGGTACCTTTTGGAACATCGTTAAATCATAACTTGTTACTTTGTCTTTACCTAAAAGCTGTGCAATAGCTTTCGGATGATTATTAGAGATACCATAGTGATCACCATACATCACAATCATACTGTCCTTATACAAGCCACTCTTCTTCAAGTAACTAACGAATTCTCCGAATGATTGATCAAGATATTTAGATGTTTGAACATAACCATCAACCGTACTATCGTCTGTATCCGTCTTTTTGATTGACGTATTCGCACTATCTAAATCATATGGATAATGGTTAGTTAGTGTGATGAGTTTAGCATAAAAAGGTTGGGGTAATTGTTCAATATACTTAACCGATTGCTTCAAGAAAATCTTATCTTTCATCCCATAACCAACTTTATAGTTAGCTTTGACATCATAATAAGGTTCACTGAAGAAATACTGGTAACCAAATGATTTATAAGTATTATTACGATTCCAGAAACTACCCACGTCACCATGGAAAGCTGCTGTAGAGTAGCCTTTTTGATCAAGAATAGCGGGTGCTGCTTGGAATGTATTTTGTGTGCCATAAGTCGTCATCGCTGAACCAGATGGTAACCCATAAAGGGATGCTTCCAACATCATTTCAGCATCAGACGTTTTACCTTGTCCAACTTGATTAAAGAAATTATCAAATGATAATGTATTTTGATCATGATAATATTTATTAATGTTAGGCGTAACTTGTTGCCCATCCCATTTATAATCGATCATGAACTGTTGGAAACTTTCTAGATGAATCACAAAAACATTTTTACCCTTCGCTTTTCCATAATACTTTATATTTGAATTAGAACGATTTTTATCCAAATACTTTAGAACTTTATCCATATCTTTAGCAGTGGCATTTTTACGTGTCGCACTTTCTTTTTGCGTTTGATAAACATTATATCCCGCATAGAAATTCAAGCCTAAATATTTAACAATATAGTTATTATCAAAAGTTCTTGTCAATAATTGAGAACGATCCTTTTCAGCTAAACCTAAGTTCCCTAAAGCTAAAAGTACAGATGCAATAGTCAGGATAAAAGCATAACGCTTTTTAATTGGGTTATAGTCAATTTTGACTAATTTAAAGACAAGAATCAAAATTAAAATAATAATATCGATATAAACAAAGAAATCAGTTGGTCGTAAAATACCGGCAATTCCCTTGTCTAGATTATTAGCTACTGAACCTGAATTTTTGATAATTCCTAGTGAAAGAAAATCTGAAAACTCACGATAATAAACCATATTTGCAAAAAGCCATGATGTTTGAATAAAATCAACAATCAGCAAAATCCAATATGATTTTTTACCCTTAAAGTAGATTGCAATTCCAAATAATAATAACGCTGTTGGTATTGGATTAATATAAAGTAAAAATTGTTGCATGCTACCTGTTGCACCTAATGTAAATTTGGTTTCATAAGCAACAACTGTTTTGGCCCAAAATAAAACGAGCGTCAAGAGGAGGAATCCCCATCTTGAGCTCAATTTATCCTGAACATATTTTAAAGTTGACCGCATCTTAGTGCCTCCATTTTTTAAGATCAGTTTTCGAGAACACGAAAATGTCTTTCAATCTATGTTTCAGTTATTGATTAACTAAATAGTAAGTCGTAAACTTCCATTGCAATTAAATCAATATCATCGAAAGGAAATTTAGTATGGTTACTTAAATCTTCTAACGTATATGCTTTCATATCTGGATCATATTCAACGATTCCCTTTTCAACACCTTCACGTTCGAAGTGTCTTGTTTGGATTTCGCCGTTATCTTCTTTTTGCATAGCCTCTAAGCGACTAATGATTGCTACTAACTGAGAATTTTTCATAGTTGTTCCCCTTTCAATATCATAGTTAATAATACCAAATTTTCTATACATTTACACCTGATTAAGCAGATTATAATCGTTTCTTAACTTGTTTTTATGCTAAACTGTTAGTTATTAGACTTGGAGGCATAAAAATGAGCTTATTTAGAAAAGATTTGAACGATCAAGTATTTAAAATAGAGGTCTCAGATATTCGTCAATTTGATGATGAAGTGAGCCAAATTCCTGATATGATTAAATTAACAATGGGTGAACCAGATTTTAATACACCCGATCATGTTAAAGCAGCTGCCATCGAAGCCATTCATGAAAATTACTCACATTATATGGGTATGGCTGGTGATATTGAGTTACGTGAAGCTGCCAGTGAATTTTTTAATGAAAAATATGACGTTACTTATGATGCACAATCTGAAATTCTAGTTACAGTTGGTGCAACTGAAGCCATCGCAACTGCCTTACAGACTATCTTCAACCCCGGCGATGCCGTTCTTGTCCCAACGCCACTCTACCCTGGCTATATGCCACTGATTACTTTAAATCGGGTTAAACCAATTTTTATCAACACACGTGATAATAACTTTAGATTAACACCTGAGATGATTAATCAAGCTGTTAAAGATAATCCAAATGAAAATATTAAAGGTATTATCCTAATTAATCCAAGTAATCCAACTGGTATTTCTTGGACCGAAGATGAAGTTATTGCGATAACTGATGAAATTAGAAAGCAAAAATTATGGGCAATTAGTGATGAAATTTATAGTGAATTAACTTATGATCATGAACATGTCTCAATTGCAAAATATATCCGTGACCAAACTGTCCTAATTAATGGTTTATCAAAATCGCATGCCATGACTGGCTGGCGCATTGGATTCTTGCTTGCTCCCAAAGCGATGACTGATGAATTAAAAAAAGTTCATCAATACTTAGTAACCTCTGCAACAAGTGTTTCTCAACGTGCTGGAATTGCTGCCTTACGTGACGGTAAAGACGATGGTCGCATAATGAATGTTGAATATAAAAAACGCCGTGATTTCGTTATGGCTGAAATGAAAAAAATGCATTTTGAAATGGCACAACCTAGTGGCGCTTTTTATATTTTCGCAAAAATTCCTGCAGGATATAACCAAGATTCTATGGCATTCTGTAAAGAACTAGCTTTTAATAATAAACTTGCCTTAATTCCAGGAACTGCTTTTGGTGATTCTGGTCAAGGTTACGTTCGCTTAAGTTACGCTTCTAGTATGGAGAATTTAGTGCTTGGGATGGAACGTTTGAATGACTACATGACACAAAATAAATAAAAATACGGCGTTATTTCTTTATACTTACTTTTTGTAAGCATATATTTAGGCTAATTATATTTCCTCTGATATTATATTCAAATAAATAAAGGAGGAATTCAAATGGTACAAGCAATTACAGATGAAAATTTCAAAACAGTTACAGATTCAGGTATAACATTGACGGATTTTTGGGCAACATGGTGTGGCCCTTGCAAAATGCAATCACCAGCAATTGAGGAATTAGAACAAGAAATAGGTGACAAGGTTAAATTTGCTAAAATGGATGTTGACCAAAATCCTAAAACAGCTGACGATTTTGGTATCATGGGAATTCCCACATTAATGATTAAAAAAGATGGCGAAGTTGTTGATACACTCGTCGGTTATCATTCAAAAGAGCAAGTTAAAGACGCTTTATCACAATATATTTAACGATTTTGAAAAGCTAACTAATAAAAGCATTGTCATTTGACAGTGCTTTTTTGTCGTTATTTTGAATAGTAATAAACTGATTAGCGATTTTAGTATTGCTTAAAGAAACACGTTCTTCTCCTTATAAAACACAAAAAAAACCATTGCCAATAATAGAAAATCTATCATCAGCAATGGTTACTATCATATTTCATTTATTTAATCTTCAATTCCAACTTCTTCTACCTTATCTGGTTTAACAACTAAAGCAAACATTCCCGCAAATAGTCCAACATAGTAAGTTAAAATACGCCATAACAACATGGCTAAAATCAATTTACTGTGACTGGTCATGAAACTAGAAAAGACAATCGCGAAGCTATATTCTGCACCACCAGTTCCCCCCGGAATTGGGAAAAGTGAAATTACCATGACAATAAGCACATGAAGTGCTGTAATCATAATCACATTCACTGATGTGTATCCCAATGACAACATAATAAAGTATGGAATTAAATAGTAAAACGCGAGTTGGAAGAATGTTAATACAAAAACGTGAAAAATCATTTTCTTTTCATTCTTCATACGTAAACTCTCTTTATGGAAGTTTTCAATTTTTGAATAAATACTTGTATTCCAGCGATCAAAACGATCCCCTTTAACGAATAACTTAACAACTAGCATACAAACATACACTAATTTTTTAGTGAATCCATACCAATACATGATCATTAACAAAGCAGTAATCACAGCTAAATGAATCACAAATCCAAAAATCACGAATACCATTAGATAATTAACTTTATCTTGAATGTATTGAAACCCAATTAGTAAACAAACAATAAAATTAATAACAATCATTGCCTGGTAAACGACAAATTTCATTAATAAAATGGAACTTGCACGACCAGCGTCCACACCTGACTGAGCCATCGCAAACAATTGTGCAGGTTGTCCACCTGTTGAAAAAGGTGTGATTCCATTAAATAATTGTTCAATCAGTGGAATACGAATTGCATTCTTAAATGTAAATTTTTTATGTTGCCCTATCATGAACCGTTGAACAACAAATGCTTCAATGACAAAGTACATACAGATACAAAATACTGCTACTAATAACCACCATATATTAATATTAACTAAAGCTTTAACGAGCGACTGAATTGATACATTTTTTAAAGAATAAGCGAATATCCCCATCCCAATTATAACCATTAACGTCAATAAACCTATGTTTTTTCGAGTCATCTTTTAGCCCTCTTTGCTCTGGTCCAAGTAAAATTGATGCCAAATTTCAGCCAATCTATCCTCAGAATAGTATGCTGATGCCTGATCTGCTTTGTCATGCAAAACTGATAACGCATTGGGATCTTCTTTTAATTTTCTCAATTTAATTTGCATACCATTAACATCTGTCGCGGCATCATAATAGCCCTCAATAACCGCTTTATAAAGATCTAAATCGCGCAATAATACAGGTGTCCCACAACTAAATGCTTCTAATACTGACATTGGAAACAATTCATTGAAAGATGGCAGTAAGAAAAGGTTAGCAATATTGTAATAATTTACTAGAGCTTCTCGATCAATAATCCCAGTAAACGTTAAATTACTAGGCGGATTATCAACTACTTTTTTTAATTCAGCATAACCGTCAGTTAACTTACCAAATGAAAAGCCACCGGCCCAAATAAATTGGATATCAGGATTTTGCTTAGCTAACTTAATAAAATCGGGCACACCTTTTCTTTCTTGAACTTGACCATCACCAAAAACAACAAATTTATCGGCTGGAATACCTAACGCATCTCTAAAAGCTTGTTTTTCTTCCACGGTTTTTTCATAAAAAACTTTTTTTGAAACAAAATTAGGAATATACGTGACGCGTTCTTTTGGAATCTTAAACGCTTCAAGTTTTGGAATAAAACTTGGATTAACCACGACAATATGATCCATTCGTTTATAAAAAGCAATTACATACCAATAAAAAATGGCTTTAAAAGGTTGTGGAATTTTAACACTTCCCTCAAGTGTTTCTGGTAAAAAATGGACATAGCCAATTTTTTTACCTCTACCTGGCATAAAAGTCGAAAGGTAATAAGGAAAATTGATGGTATGGTAATGACTAATATCTGAGCGACTATATTTATTCACACTAATTTTGAATTCAGTTGGAAAGCGTTCTTTGAGCAACTTCATCATTTCGGTATATGCGCTACCGACCCCTTGTCCTTTAACCGAATTGGCCGCAGAAAACATGTTAATTAATAGCATGGTTGAAACTCCTTTGAAAATAAATTCGTTTATAGATGACTGATTTCGTCATCCTCTTCTTCTATTTCAACATAATGAATTTGAGCATCTTGGTAAAATTCAGCAACTTTTGATCCAAATGTTGCCGCTGAAATTTCTTTTAACTTTTCTAATCTTGGCTCTGGATCAACTTCTTCATGACATCTATTTAAGTAATCAATAATATCAGTCACCATTTCAGTTTCAGATGAAAAAGTTTTACCAACTTCTGGTTTTTCCATTAACTCGTCAGTATATTTACCCGTTTTAGCAATAACCGGTGTTCCAGCAGCTAAAGCTTCGATAAACGTCAATCCTTGAGATTCTGTTACTGATGCAGACACAAATAAATCTGCTAACTGATAAAAATGGAATACCTCATCATTATCAACTTCACCAATAAATCTGACGTTGTCCTTTAAATTTAAACTTTCTGTTTGCTCTTCAAGGGTTTCACGTGCCGGACCATCCCCTACAATCAAGAGTAAAACATTCGGTACTTTTTTAATTATCGCTGGCATACCATCAATAATTTCTTGTGTATTCTTTTCAAATGCCAATCGACTTAACGCAAGCATGACTGGTTGATCTTCAGAAATGTCTAATTTAGAACGATAATCTTCTGTTTCAATTTGTTCAAATTGAGAAATGTCTACCCCTGTAGGGATAACTCGTATTTCTGATTTCACACCATACTTCTGTAGCAACGTCTGAACGCGTGTACTTGGTGCGATAATCCCGCTCATATGGAATGCAAATGTTTTTGTCATTTGCTTAACATGGTATGGTTTCAATAACTTACCATTGGCAATGTAATGTAAATAATCTTCATACATTGTATGATAGGTATGTAAACAAGGAACTTTTAAATTTCTTGCAACAAATTTACCAATCCAGCCCATAGAAAATTCAGTCTGTGTATGAATAACGTCTAAATTTAGTTCTTTTGCCACTTGGTAAGCTTGAAATAAGCCTCTAACAGCAATTCTTCTATCTGTAAAAGAAACAAATGGAATACTAGAGAATCTAAAAATATTACGTTCATATACTGTCTTATCAACATGTGGGTCAGTCGTCGTAAAGATATAGACGGTATGTCCCTCTTTTTCGAGCTCGTTTCTTAGTGTTTTTATTGAAGTCGCCACACCGCTCACTTGTGGAAAATATGTATCTGTAAAAATTCCAATATTCACGATAAGGTCCCCTTGTCTATTCTAATATAATAGTTTTAATTATATTGGTTTCTCACCCGTTATGCAATAAAAGTAGACTATTCTCATCTATTCCCAATTAAACACAAAAAAACTGATAATCGAAATTACCAGTTTTTTTGTGTTTAATTTATTTCATGTAAGATTCAACTAATGCAATAACTTCTTCATTAGTTTCACAGTCAGAAACAGCTTTATCAGCTAATTCCTTCATTTTTGTTGTATCTAATTTTTTCATTAAACTACGTGTTTTAAGAATTGACGAAGCACTCATTGAGAATTCATCAAGTCCCATTCCAGCTAAAATAGGTACGGCAATTTGATCGCCGGCCATTTCGCCACACATACCTGCCCACTTACCTTCTTTATGAGCCGAATCAATTACCATTTTAATCAAACGTAAAATTGATGGGTTATAAGGTTGGTAAAGGTATGACACTTGTTCATTACCTCGATCAGCAGCCATTGAATATTGAATTAAATCATTTGTACCAATACTAAAGAAATCAGCATACTTAGCCAAATGATCACCGTTCATAACAGCAGCAGGAATTTCCATCATCATACCGACTTCAAGTTTATCTGCTACTGGTACACCAGCGTCAATTAACTTAGTACGTTCTTCAGTATAGATAGCTTTTGCTGATTTAAATTCATCAACAGTTGCAATCATAGGGAACATAATTGCTAATTGTCCATAATGAGAAGCTCTAAGTAGAGCACGAAGTTGTGTTCTGAAAATATCTTGACGATCCAAACTAATACGGATTGCGCGATATCCTAAGAACGGATTCATTTCCTCTGGTAATGGCAAGTAAGGTAATTCCTTATCGCCTCCAATATCCATTGTTCTTACAACTACTTGTTTACCATTCATACCTTCAACTGCAGCTTTATAAGCTTTAAATTGATCATCTTCTGAAGGTAATTCACTAGCATCCATGTATAAGAATTCTGAACGGAATAAACCAACTGCTTCAGCACCATTATCTACTGCACCCTCAACATCCTTAGGTGTACCGATATTAGCAGCTAAATCAAAATGTACGCCATCAGCAGTAACTGTTTTAGCGTCTTTTAGTTCTTCCCATTCAGCTTTTTGATCAGAAAAAGCTTTTGCTTTTGCTTCATATGTTGAAATTTCTTCAGCAGTAGGATTGATAATTCCGTCACCATTGATACCATCAACAATAACCATATCACCTTCTGAGATTGCAGTCGTTGGATCACCAGCGCCTACAACAGCAGGAATTTCAAGCGTACGAGACATAATAGCAGAATGAGAAGTACGTCCACCAACATCAGTAATAAATCCTTTAACAAATTTACGATTTAATTGGGCTGTATCCGATGGTGTTAAATCATGTGCAACGACCACAACTTCTTGATCGATAAGAGCAGGATTAGGAATTGTAACTCCTAATAAATGACTCATTACACGTTTCGTAACATCACGAATATCGCCTGCACGTTCTTGCATATAAGCATTATCAGTCATATCTTCAAACATTGAAATGAACATATCTGTGACATCCTTCAATGCTGCTTCAGCGTTGACCTTATCATTTTTGATTTTATCGCCAATGTTGCCCATAAGTTCAGGATCTGAAAGGATTGTCAAATGAGCTTCAAAAACCTCGGCTTCTTCTGCGCCGAGGTTTTCTGCAGCTTTTTGTTTGATTAGTTTCAAATCTTCACTTGATGCTGCAACAGCAGCATCAAGGCGTTTGATTTCTGACTCTGGATCTTCAATGCTTACTTGCGAGAATGACAAATCGGGTTGAACTAACATATATGCTTTAGCAATGGCAATACCATCACTAGCAGCAATCCCTTTTAGCATTTTCGACATTATTCAGCAAGTCCTTCTTTCGTCATTGTTTCTGTAATAGCTGCGATTGCATCTGTTTCGTCAGCGCCATCAGCAGTGATTGTTACATCAGCATTTTGACCAACGCCTAATGACATAACGCCCATGATTGATTTCAAGTTTACTGATTTTTCTCCGTAAACCAAAGCAACGTCAGCAGTAAATTTGCTTGCTGCTTGTACCAATAATGTAGCTGGACGCGCGTGGATACCTGTTTCTGCGATTACGTGAAAGTCTTTCTTTTCCATAATTAATTATCTCCTTGATGTTCTATATTTTTTTATTTTAGAAAAATGCATAACCCACTAACAAAAGCAAAGAACACGTTTTCATTAATAAATTAAACACATTAGTCTTTAGAGACAAATAATACCATTATTTAAAAAATGATACAAGTCTTTAGTTTTTCAAACTAACATATTTGTAAATAATTTGACCTTCTCTTTGCGCATTACCAACGATTGCCTTACGTAATTTTTCTTTTTGCCAAACAAGTTGAAACGCCATAAATTCATCTGGGTTGATTGTTATTGTCTCTATTTCACCAGCAATCAATGCATCAATTTTTGCTTTATAATCTTCGCTCATTTTCAAACCTCTTTTCACTAAAATCTACTATACTAAATTCATTATAGATTAGCCTCCATAAAATGTAAAAAAGGAGTTCTAATTGCTTGCAGAATTTTTCCATATTTTGTATACTATTCATCGAAGGTCAAAGATGGTCAACATGTTTTTGATCTTAGATAAACTAAACTATACGAACGAAATATGAAAGGTTGTGACACATATGATCTGTCAAAATTGTCAAATCAATCCAGCGACAATACACTTATCAACTAACTTAAATGGTCAACATCAAGAATACGATTTATGTCAAAATTGTTATCGATTACTAAAAGATGAACAAGAGCGTTTAAGTAATGGTCAAATCCGTAATAATCAACAAGATCCATTTAGCTTTGGTAACCTTGATGATTTATTTAATGCGATTGCACCAAATAGTCAAAATAATAGTTCACAAAGAAAAGAGCAGACACCTCCTACCCAAGCTGGTAGAAATGGTGGCGCTAATAAAAATAATGGTAAGGATACAATCCTTGGTCAATTCGGTCTTAATTTAACCGATGAGGCACGGGCAGGAAATATTGACCCGGTCATTGGTCGCGATCAAGAAATTAATCAAATCATTGAAATTTTGAATCGTCGGACAAAAAATAATCCTGTTCTAATCGGCGAAGCTGGTGTTGGTAAAACAGCAGTCGTTGAAGGATTAGCTCAAAAAATTGTTGATTCAGCTGTTCCTCAAAAACTTTTAAACAAACAAGTTATTCGATTAGATGTTGTTTCATTAGTTCAAGGAACGGGTATTCGTGGTCAGTTCGAAGAACGAATGCAACAATTAATGAAGGAACTTAAAAATGATAAGTCTATCATTCTATTCATTGATGAAATTCATGAAATTGTAGGCGCTGGTAATGCTGAAGGTGGTATGGATGCCGGTAACGTTCTAAAACCAGCTCTTGCTCGAGGCGAATTACAACTCGTTGGCGCAACAACTCTAAATGAATATCGTCAAATCGAAAAAGATGCTGCGCTTGCACGTCGTTTACAGCCTATCCAAGTTGATGAACCTAGTGTCGAAGAGTCAATCGTCATTTTAAAAGGTATTCAAAAGAAATACGAAGCTTACCATCATGTTCATTATAGTGATGAAGCAATTGAAGCTGCTGCTTCTCTCTCTGACCGTTACATTCAAGATCGTTTTTTACCAGATAAAGCCATCGATTTACTTGATGAATCTGGGTCAAAAATGAATTTAACCATTAAAGCTATTGATCCCAAATTAGTTGCAGAAAAAATTAAAAACGCTGAAACTCAAAAACAAGCTGCACTAACCGACGAAGATTATGAAAAAGCAGCCTACTATCGCGATCAAGTCGCAAAATTCAAAGAATTACAAGATAGTAATACTGATTCTGATGAATTACCAATTGTAACCGAAAAAGAAATGGAACAAATTATTGAAGAAAAAACAGGGATTCCTGTAGGCGAACTAAAGGAAAAAGAGCAACAACAATTGAAAAATTTAGCCACTTCCCTTCAAGCTAATGTCATTGGCCAAGATGACGCCATTGATAAAGTGGCCCGCGCCATCCGCCGTAACCGGATTGGATTCAATAAATCTGGGCGTCCTATCGGATCATTCTTGTTTGTTGGACCAACTGGAATTGGTAAAACAGAACTTGCTAAACAATTATCAAAAGAATTATTTGGAACAAAAGAATCAATGATTCGTTTCGATATGAGTGAGTACATGGAGAACCATTCAGTTTCTAAATTGATTGGTTCCCCTCCTGGCTATGTTGGTTATGAAGAAGCTGGTCAATTAACTGAACAAGTTCGTCGTAATCCATACAGTTTAATCTTGTTAGATGAAGTTGAAAAAGCACATCCTGATGTTATGCATATGTTCTTGCAGATTCTTGAAGATGGCCGTTTAACAGATTCACAAGGTCGCGTGGTAAGTTTCAAAGATACGATTATCATTATGACATCTAACGCTGGTAGTGCTGATGCTGAAGCAAATGTTGGCTTTGGTGCAACGTCAACTGGTGCAACCCATGCCATCATTGATAAACTATCAAATTACTTCCGTCCTGAATTTTTAAACCGTTTTGATGACATCGTTGAATTTAACTCATTAAGTAAAGAAAACTTAGTTTCAATCGTAAGTATCATGCTTGATGACGTTAATAAAGTTCTTAAAAATCAAAACTTAGAACTTCACGTTACAAATCGGGTTGAAGAAAAATTAGTTGATTTAGGCTACAATCCCGCAATGGGTGCTCGTCCACTAAGACGTGTTATCCAGGAACAGATTGAAGATCAAATAGCTGACTTCTACCTTGATAATCCTGATGTAACAAAATTAGCTGCAAAAATTGAAAAAGATGAAATTAAGATATCAGCCGATACAACTACTGATGTTAAAGATTCCGACTCTAACGTTGAAAAGTAAAGGCTAAACTAAAGATGCAGACTCAGATAATTTTTTCTGAGTCTGCATCTTTTTTTATTTTATTCATTCTTTTAAATAAATAAACGATATTTCAAACACTTTTCCCCAATAATTAATCTTTTTAGGTTATAATTATGATATTAGATTATGAATGGAGCTGATTAAAATCGCCTTAAGAGATTTCTTCCGGAATATGTTGTCTGTTTTTACAAAAAATGACCAACCTACTTCCACTTCCGATATACAATTTGTATTCAATTCTGAATCAACAAAAAAATATAAGGCACCAAAACAAAAGAAACATGAAGTCATTGAAGAAAAAACTTTTCTACCAACATCTGTTTCAGATGCCACAATGATTGTTTACTATAAAGACCAAAATAATAATAATCTATCTCGTCCGCAAATTATCAGTGGCACTATAGGTAGCGATTTAAGACTTCAATTTGAACCAATCAATGATTATAATCTAGTTGGCATTTCGGGATTCACAAGTACTTTTGTAACCAACTATGGTGCTATTATTTTAAGCTATGAAAAGAAACATGGCGCTGCCGTTTGGATTTATAATCAAGATATTGATGGTGGCTACTTAATCGGCTCACCCACTTTACTACGTGGCCATTTGAATGACCCTTTCACTTATGACCCTGTCAATATTCCAGGGTTCAATTTATTGCGTGCCTCAAAAACTAGTTATGGTACTTTCACAAATGAACAACAAACCATCTACTATTATTATCGCAACATCAATTGGAAAACCGTCGATCAAATTGACGCATACATCCAGATTACAAAACGCGTACGTCCTTATGACTTACCCGAGGGTAACTCCTATCCCGCCTTCTTACCTGCTGGCGTTATTTTACAAGTATTTGAAAAAATCGAAACGAATTTGGGAACTATTTGGTACAGCATAGGTGGCAATCAATGGTTAGAAAGTACTTCTAATGTAAAAATGATTATTCAACCCAAATATGCTTTATTACCCGACAATGACACCAATGAATTTACTAAAAAAATAATCAATCACTCTGCTTCAATTGATTACATTCCTAATAAATCTGTAACTATTTACACTAAACCTTATGGTAAAAAATTACGAGTTTTAGCTGACAATACACAAGTTACTTTAATCAGTCAGTTATCATCAAGTAATGATGTTTGGTTTGAATTAAAAGATGGTGGTTTTATTGATGAAACTTACATCAAAATGCCTTACTCATTAAATTAATAAGCACTCAAAAAAGAGGTATACCAATTGGTATACCTCTTTTCGTTTATAGTTTTGATGTTAATGTAACGTTTGGATATTTGTCAGCAAACCAGCGTTCTGCGAATGCATTTTCAAACAAGAACAACGGTAAGTCTTGTCGATCTTTAACAAGTAAGTTACGTGAACTTGACATCTTTTCATCCAATTGTTCTGGATCAATCCAGCGAGCTGTTTTAGAACCCATTGGTGTCATGATAACTTCTGAATTATATTCATTTAACATTCTGAATTGGAAGACTTCAAATTGAAGTTGACCAACGGCACCCAGAATATAGTCACCCGTGTTGTAACTTCTATATAATTGAACAGCACCTTCTTGAACCAACTGTTGAATACCCTTATGGAATGATTTTTGTTTCATTACATTTTTAGCATTAACGCTCATGAATAATTCAGGCGTAAATTGAGGTAATTTTTCAAAGGTAATTGGTTTCTTCATGTTACTGATTGTATCGCCAATTTGGAAATTACCAGTATCATATAATCCAATAATATCGCCAGCTACAGCTGATTCTAAAACTTCACGAGAATCTGCCATAAATTGGGTTGAATTAGATAAACGCATTTTCTTTTCAGTTCTTGCTAATTTAACATCCATCCCACGTTCAAATTCACCTGAACAAATTCGAATAAACGCAATTCGATCACGATGATTAGGATTCATATTTGCTTGAATTTTGAAAACAAACCCAGAAAAATGTTCATTTGTTGGTTGTATCGTTGTTTCTTCAATCGTTTTATGTTCTTGTGGTGCTGGTGCATAGTTCAAATAAATATCTAAGAACGTTTTTACACCAAAGTTAGTTAATGCTGATCCAAAGAAAACCGGCGTTAAATCCCCTGTTGCGATTTTTGCTTCATCAAAGGTATTACCAGCATCGCCCAATAATTCAATTTCATCTAGCACTTCTTGATAGATACTATCTTCTTTTAAAGGATGGTCGCCTTCAATCTCACCGGCGTCATTTAAATCAACGTAGTCCATGCCTTTATCTTCTTTTTGGTAAAGTTCAATACGATGGTTGTAGATATCGTATAATCCCTTTAAGCCTTTACCCATACCAATTGGCCAGTTCATTGGGTATGATTCAACGCCCAAGACCTCTTCGAGTTCAGCCATTAAATCAAGTGGCTCACGTCCATCACGATCCATCTTATTGATGAATGTGAAAATAGGAATGCCACGCATTTTACAAATTTTAAATAATTTCTTTGTTTGTGGTTCAATTCCTTTTGCAGAATCAATAACCATGACTGCAGAATCTACGGCCATTAATGTTCGGTAGGTATCTTCCGAGAAATCCTCATGCCCAGGTGTATCTAAAATATTAACCCGCTTATCGGCGTAATCAAATTGCATAACTGAACTAGTAACAGAAATACCACGTTTCTTTTCAATTTCCATCCAATCAGATTTTGCAAAAGTACCAGATTTTTTACCCTTAACTGTTCCGGCAGAACGGACAACCCCACCGAATAAAAGTAATTGTTCTGTAATGGTTGTTTTACCAGCATCGGGATGAGAAATAATCGCAAATGTTCGGCGTTTTTTTACTTGAGTCTCTAATTCTTCTGTATTCATTTTTTGTCCTCTCTAAAACATATTACTCATAGTTTATCATAAATGATAATGAACTTCGACGTAAAAAATGATAAGGTCAATGGAACTTATTAGAGTTCTATTGACCTTATCATCCCATATTTTATTCTTTACTCTTTAAAGTATCTTTTAACCGTGTTTCGGGAATCATAACTTTCAATTCCACTAATCGAGAACCGTCCATTTTTTCCGTTTCGAGAAGTATACCATTGTGAAGTGTAATCTGTAGTTGTTCATTATTACCGGGAATTCGACCTAATTCAGTTAAGACGAATCCCGCAATTGTGTCTACGTCTTTAACGTTGATATCACAATTAAATTCATCATTAAAATCGTCAAGTGTCATTCGACCTTGTACGATATATTCATGTGCATTAATTTTTCTCAATGTATCATCAGGGCTATCTGACTCATCGTCGATATCGCCAACAATCTCTTCAATTAAATCTTCAATTGTGGCAAGTCCAACAACACCGCCATATTCATCCAATAAAATAGCTAATTGAGTGTGTGTTTTCTTCATTTCGAATAACAAATCATCAACAGCCATCGTTTCTGGAATAAACATGGGCTCTTGCATAATTTGACGTAAACTAATTCTATCGAACCCTTTTGCTCTAGCAGCTTTAAGCAAATTTTTGATATGAACAACGCCAACGACGTTATCTTTATCATCACTATAAACGGGTACACGAGAATAAGGTTGATTTAAAATAGCATCAATATTACGATCATTATCGTTTTGTAAATCAATCATAAAAGCATCAGTTCTAGCGACCATAACTTCACGAGCGAATTTCGTATGTAACGAAATAACGCCTTCCATCATTTCATATTCATCTGAATCAATAGCACCACGCTCTTCACCAGTTTGAATCATATGAACAATTTCTTGTCGACTAATAACCTCAATATTATTTTTATTAAACTTAATTGGTGTTATTTTTTCTAATGCACGGATTGAAATTGATAACAACCAGTTAAATGGTTTGAAAACAATCGCAATAAGTTGAATAGGCCCAGTCGTTGCTCTGGCAATTTTGTCTGGCATCTGTAGTGCCAATTGTTTAGGATATAATTCTCCTAAAACTAATGAAAAATAAGATAAAATCAACGTAACGATAACTACTGCAACATCATGTGCCCACACAGCACTCCCAAACAATGGTTCAACATATTTAGCCAAAGATGTTGCTGCAAAAGCTGAAGACAAGAACCCGGCAAAAGTAATACTAATCTGGATAGTTGATAAAAATGATGTCGAATTATTTAATATACCAAGAATTCTTATTGCACCTTTATCTCCAGCTTTCGCCTCTGCCTCAATTTTATTACGATTTACTGAAACTACTGCTAATTCTGCAGCTGAAAAATAGGCATTCACTAATGTCAAAATGACTAATAATAACAGCTGCAACAGCAGTTCGTGACCAGGGTCTGAACTCATTTACTCATCCGCTCCAATTCATTTGTCTTTATTTTTTAACCTACGGATATTATACACCTATTAACATGCAGAAATCCGATTGCTAATTGCTAGTTGTCTCATCACTAGTTGAGCTCGTTGAACTAGTTGTATCTGATGTTGAACTAGAATATGATCTTGTTGTGTTATCGGTACTAGAAGTATCTGAACTTGTTGTACTATCTGAGCTTGTATCAGCATTAGAGTATGAACTTGCTGTACTTGTACTATCTGAAGTTGTATCGTCATTAGAGTATGAACTTGTTGTGTTGTCTGAAGTAGTATTATCAGAACTTGTATTATCTGTGCCTGTTGTATCTGAAGATGTAGTATCTATACTTTTTCCACTTCCAGCAACGACCTTAAGCGTTTGCCCAGGTCTTAATGTTGTATTTTCCATGTCATTTAATGCAATTAGTTCCTTCACTGTCATATCATGGCTTAACGCAATAGATGACAATGAATCACCATAAACAACAGTTATCGTATCCGTATCAATATTAGAACTTGACGACGAAGACGACGTTGATTTACTTTTTTTAGACACAGATTTTTTCTTTTCAGTTTTCTTCTTTTTTGATTTTGGTTTTGATTTTTCACTAGACTTACTCTTACCATATTTCGATTCAGCTAATTTTTGTTGTTCAGCGTACTCCTTTTTTTGTTGGTCAGATGACCCACGAGTAGCAACCCACTCAACGACGTCATGACCAGCCTTCGTACTAGCTAATATCGTCCCACCACCGATACACACAACTGCAACTATACCAATAATTACTTTCGTTCTTAATTTCATAACTTCCTCCGAGTTAACTCACATTTATTTAGGTACTTTTATTTTTTGTCCTACATGCAAAAGATTTGATGATAATTCATTGATGTCCATCAATTGATCACTGGTTGTATCATTGGCAGTCGCGATACTTGATAAACTATCCCCACTACCTACCTCAAACATCTTCGTACTAATTTTACTGATACTTTCTTTCTTTTCACTACTTTCCTTCTTTTCACTACTTTCTTTTGCTGCTGACTCAGAACTAGCCACCCTTTCAGATGACTCTCTAGCTAGAACGGATTCACTTTCTGCCTTAGCTTTAGCAAGCGACTCATTCTGCCGCTTTTTTTCAGCAGACCGTTTGGCTGACTTGCTTGAAGCAGCTTTAGCTGATTTAGATTTAGAAGATGCCACCACTTTTTTAGAGACATCAGCTCTACTAATTGAGCTTGAAATTGCTATTTTTTTTGATTCACTTACAGACTTCTGACGTTGGGCGATTGAACTCGATTCTTGCTTGTCATTGTTCATTTGAACATACTTGGCAGAAACTGTTCCTATCACTGCTAAAATCAAAATACCAATAACCATCAAAGCTAGTTTACCGTGCTTTTTACCATTTTTCTTTTTTAAAAAATATTTTGTATCGTCAAATGCTTGTCCGTTATAAAAGGCATCTCTACGACGCAACTCAATTGATCGAGGCATATCAGGATCAAAATGCGTTTTTTTATATTGTGTATATAAGGTCTCTACACTAAATGATTTACGTTCTGAATCACGTTGTTTATCGTACTCACTTCGTTTCTCATCAGTCAAACTATCGTACCAAGCAACAAAATCTAAATAACTCATAACGACTTTTTCAGACTCACCGATATCCATCAGTTGACCGTTTTGAATCCAGGCAATTCTGTCTGTTAAGAACTCCATTTGTTGTAAATCTTGACTAGCAAGTACAAAAGTTTTGCCCTCTGTTTGTAGGCTTTTAATTTTATCAACCGTTTTTTGATAAAAAATATCATCTAATGCTGATAGAATACCATCTAAAATAATAATATCAGGTTCAATGAAGAAGGCCATTGCTAACTCAACTCGCGCACGCATATCGGGAGAGTAATCTTCAATTTTACTTTCTTTTAATACCCCTAAGTCAGCAAAATTTAAAACATTATTCAAAGTTTGATCACTATTTTTGTAATCAATCTTAGAATCAGTAATTGCTTCTTGAATATTTTGCACAGCCGTTTTATCGCGTTTTAATTGTGTCTCATATGATACAATCGTCGTGTGACCGGCCATCGTTAGAAAACCCGTTGTTTGTTTGGCTTTACCGGCTAGAATGTCAGATAACGTTGCTTTCCCTGAGCCACCCATGCCAATAATACCAAAAAATTCACCACGATAAATATCAAACGAGATGCCCCTTAAAGCCCAATAAATATCTTTCGAATCTTTATCAATTTTTCGATTTTTTTTACTTGTTATACCTTTTGTAACATACTCTAATCGAATTTTATAATCTTCCATTTTATCACCATTAATCATTCAGTTATTTTAATTCTCAATAATAACATGTATACACTTACGCTTATACAATTCTACCATTAATCACTAAAAATTAACATCTTATCCGATGTTATCAGTATTTATATTTTAAAAAATAAAAAGCATATCCTCCCAAAAGGAGAATATGCTTACTTACCTAAGATAATGTCAGAAACTTTTTGAGAAGCTTTTCCATTATCCCATTCAATAAATTTATTTTGAAAATCTTTAAATTGTTTTTCGTAACCAGGATAATCACCATTTTGCGTATAGACATCCAATTGTTTATAGAAATCTGGTTCTTTTTCTACGATTGGTCCTGGCGCTTCCATCTCAAAGTTGATATAAAAGCCGCGTAGTTCATCCCGATAATGTTCTAAATCATAACAATAAAACATCATTGGTCGATTCAAATTAGCAAAATCAAACATCACTGACGAATAATCCGTAATCATCATATCACTCATTAAATATAATTCAGTAATATTTTCATCTGCCATTATTTTAACACGATCTTCAAATCCTTCGATATTAATACTATTCTTAACTAAATAATGAGGCCGCATAATTAAAATAGTATCGTCTGATACATGTTGAAAGAATGATTCGAATGAAAAAGCCATTTCGAATTTATAAACACCCTGAGTATAAAAGCTATCATCACGCCATGTTGGCGCATAAAGAACCACTTTAGCATCTTCATTACCAAGATACGTTTTCTTTAAAGCTCTAATATCTTTTTCATTATTATCCGCATATAAAATGTCATTCCTTGGGTATCCAATATCCAAGGATTTATTTTTAAAAGCAAATGCACTTTCAAAAATTTGCTTTGAATAATGATTAGGCGCTATTAAATAATCCCAACGTGCTGTTTCCACTTTAAAATTAGCATGGTATAACGCTGTCGTTGTACCTGGCATTGAAACATTTTCAATATCCATTCCTAAATGTTTCAACGGTGTCCCGTGCCATGTTTGTATATATGTAGTCTTCGGATTCTTTTTCCACCAAATAGGTAATCTTGAATTAAAGACCCAAAATTCAGCCCTCGCCATTTTGATAGTCCAAGAAAATCCAAAGCGTTTAATTAAATTAATTTCCGGATATTGTTCTTTTAATTTAGTGTACATGCTTGGTTTAACGCTAAAATATAAAAGCTTCGCATTTTCTTCACCAAGATCTCGTCTAGTCTGCTTGTAAATGGCCATCGGGTTATCGTTAACATCGCGCCCATTAAAGCTTTCAAAGACAACTTGGTGTTTTTTAATTGAAAATTTAATTGTAAAATCATTTAACGTTATTAAAATTTGGCGACCAATCCGCTTAACCACTTTTTGGACTATTTTTTTAATTTCATTCATTATTTTGTTCTCCTTACTACAAAAGATAAAATAATAAAATATTTTACAAGTTCATCCCTAAATCTTTTTTAATTTTTGTTGTTGAAATACCATCTGTTCTTGGTAAGTAAATAACTTCACAGTAATCGCTTAAAAAGTCAAACTTACCTGCCCAATCATCACCCATCACAAATGTATCAATCTGATTATCGACGACGTCACTAATTTTTTGGTCCCATTCAGTTTCTGGAATCACTTCATCTACGTACTTAATTGCTTCTAAAATGAACTTACGATCTTCATATGATGTGTAAGCCTTTTTCCCTTTAATTGCGTTAAATTCATCTGTTGAAATACAAACTGTTAAATGGTCGCCCATTGCTTTAGCGCGTTGTAAAATACGTACATGACCCTTGTGTAATAAATCGAATGTTCCATAAGTAATTATTTTTTTCATGTTTTTGCTCCTCCGTCGTTATCAATAATAATTTATTTTATCATAAACTGTTATGACTGTCTTATTTTTCCTGCAATTGTCTAATATCGTAAAAGTATTTAATAACAACTTTTACAACAGCATATAAGGGAATTCCTAAAATCATTCCTAGAAGCCCAGCAATGTTACCAGCTACTAGTAATAATACAATAATCGTCAATGGATGTATATTTAATGATTTGCCTATAACATTAGGATAGACAAAATTACCATCAATTTGTTGGACAATTAACACAACAATCACGACAAAAATAACCATTTGAGTAGACTGTGTTACCGCAATAATCAGTGCTGGGAAAATACCAATATAGGGTCCAATATAAGGAATAATATTAGCAAGGCCAGCCACAACTCCTAGTAACAAAATATACGGCATACCAATAATTGAATAACCAATAGCGGTAAATACCCCAACGAAAATACATTCAATAGCTTGTCCACCAATGTACGCTGAAATTGTATCACCCATGCGGTCAAGTAACTCAACGAGCTCATCCCCATGTTTTTCTGGAACAAGTTTTTTAAGCGTTGGGACTAGTTTTTGACCATCTTTTAACATATAGAACAACATCACAGGTACTGTCAGTGCAACAACTGTCACACTCGTTACAACCCCAATCATTGATCCTATCGAGTTCGTCAAATTGGTTGCAATTGATTTGAAGTAGGTCCCAATAGAATTTTCAAACTGGTTTAAATAGCTAGTAAAATCAATTTCTTTAAACCAAGCATATTTATTTAAATGATTAAACGTATCTTTTGACGACTCACTAACTGCATTTGCATAATCTGGTAGGTTAACCACCAATTGACTTAGCTGACTGACTACTCTCGGAATCAGGTACCCTATTAAGGCAACTAAAAGAATTGCTAGGAATACAAATAGAATGGCAACTGACAACGTTCGAGAAAATTTGAATTTTTTGATTTTTATTTTCATTAAAAATTTAACGACCGGATTAAATAAATAAAATAAAAACCCAGATATAATAATCGGAATAAATAATGTGGAAATAAACGTTCCTATTGGACTAAAAATAAAACTTATTTTTGTACACATCCAAATTAACGAGGCAACGATTAATAATTCAAGTGACCAAAACATCAATTTAGACTTTTTTAATCTATCAAGCATCGATATGGTTCTCCTTTAATTTATGTATAGTAATTTCATTATACCGTAACCTGTCTAACAATTATAGCGTTTCACTTATCCTCATTATTGAACGATAAATTAATTCAAAAAAAAGACGCCAAATGGCGTCTTTAAACTGCTTAATTGATTACTTCACTTTTATCAATCCAACCGGTTGTCCCATCACTCATCGTGATAAACAGTAATGTCGAACCGACTTTATTTTTTTGAATAGGATCAATTAAATAACCCGTTTTATTCACGATACCTTCATTTGTAACTCTGGCATCAATATTTTTTACAAATTTATAATTTTTAGATCCATAAACCTTTGACCAAACTTCAGCACCATCTTGAACATGGACGGTCGTTTCTTCAACTACTGTTTCTTGAGCTTCATAAACGCGTCCATTCATGACAAAATCAACTAACCGTTCAGTTGCATGTCCATCATCCCAAGCATTATAAGTCGCTACAAATTGATCATAATTGTGATGGCGTTCATCCGTTGCAAATGCTCGTTTAATCTCAGTAATGACAGCATCTGTATCCTTAACGATTGGTCCTGGTACTTCTTTTTCGTAGTCAAAGTAAAAACCACGAATATCATTTGCATACTCATCTAAATCATATGCAAAGAAAATAATAGGACGTTTTAACGCTGCAAAATCAAAGAAAACAGATGAATAATCTGTAATCAACAGATCACTAATAAGATATAAATCATTAATATCTTCATAATCAGCAACGTTCAGCGCAAAGCCTTCATAATCAGTTAAATCTAATGAGTTAGCAATTAAATAATGCGTTCTAACAAGAACGATAATATCATCGCCAAGTTCTGCTTTCATCTTATCTAAATCAAGATGTAACTTAGCCGTGAAATAATCAGCTTTAACGTATTCATTATCTCTCCAAGTAGGTGCATATAGAATAACTTTTTTGTTTGGATTAATTTCTAAACTTGCTTTAATACGATTGATATCTGTCTGTGTATAATTCGTTAAAATATCATTTCTAGGATAGCCAGAATTAATCATTTGGTTACGGTTCAAACGGAATGCACGTCTGAAAATATCTGACGAATATTCATTTGGCGTAACAGAATAATCCCAACGATCAGAATCTTTTGTAACTTGGCTATGATATTTAGCAGCATCAACGCCAGGCATTGACCCTGTATTTACGTCAACACCAATCGTTTTTAATGGCGTACCATGCCATGTCTGAACAATTGTTGTACCTTCAGGTTTAACCCACCATAATGGTCGACGAACATTCGTAAACCAATATTTTGCTCGAGCTTGTTTGAAAATACCTTTAAATGAGAATCGTGTCACATAGGGAATATGATTTTCTTTAAAATAAGCAACATAATCCTGGTTCACATTCCAGTACATCTTATATTTAGGGTAACGGTCTTTCATGTATTCATAGATAGCTTTTGGATTATCACTATATTTACGACCAAAGAAACTTTCAAATATAATAATATCTTTCTTTGACATTTTACCGATAATACCAAATGCTTTTGGATACCATTTATTAAACTTAACGATCTTTTTAATTTTATTTCTAATTACTTGAACGCTTGGTTCTTGTGGTAATAAGTGATCGCTAATCATTGCTTCAAAAACTTGCTTTGAAGCATCCCCTTGACGACCATACGTACAAAATTTATCATAAAATTCAATCAATTGTTGCGCGTAGGTTGTCTGTAGATGATTAAAATCGCTTAATTCGTCAATTATTTTTGCCGTTGTATCCACAATTGGTCCTGGAACCGTACCATTATAATCGAGATAAACACCTCGTGTATCTTCTGTATAATCTTTTAAATCATATGCAAAGAAAATCATTGGTCGTTTAAGATGTGCGTAATCAAACATTACTGAACTATAATCAGTAATTAACGTATCCGCAATTAAATATAAATCTTCAACTGTTGGATAATTAGACACATCAAAAGTAAATCCTTCAAATTCAGTTAGATCAATTTTATTGGCAACGAAATAATGTAGCCTTACCAATAACACATATTCGTCACTCAATTTAGCTTGCATTTGTTTAATATCTAACTCAAAATCAAATCCGTCTTTATTTCGGTAGGTTGGTGCATATAATACGACCTTTTTATCCAATGGCATGCCAATAGATTCTTTAATTTTAAGGATATCAGTTTCATTATTCTTTTTATAAAGTACATCATTTCTTGGGAAGCCAGAGTGAACAACCTCTTTTTCAAAATTAAATGCGTGACTAGCTGTTTCATCCATATATGGCGAAGGTGAAACAAGATAATCCCAACGCTTAATTCGTTTCATGAAATTATTCTGACGTCCTTTTGAACCATCTTTGAAATAAGGTTCATCAAATCCCATCGTTTTCATGAAGGTTCCATGTAACGATTGAACTTCAACTTGTCCTTTTCGTTTTGCATATTGGTTAGGGAGGTTAGTATTTTCAATAAAATACTTAGCTCGCGCCATGTAATACCAATACTTTTTACTGAAGTAGCGAACTCGTTTACCATTGCCGGTTATTGTTGTATTCGGATCCTTGAATAACCAGACACATTCATAATCTGGCATGTTTTCTTGGACATAATCATAAATGGCTTTTTCATTACCATTGAAATAAGCGCCCCAATAACTATCAAAGACAATCGTTTTCTTCTTTAAAGGTAATAAACGTTGTAGCGGGTAATATAGTGAGAAGTTAATTGCCCGTTTTCGTTTGGTTGCGTCCTGCTTATCCCACGATAATTTTTGGTTTAAAACCAAAAAATTGTTTTTTGTTTCGTATAATGATGTTCTTGCTAAATGATTTGTACGACTTTCTAGCGTTTCTACACGTTCTGGTTCAGTTGTAATTTGCGAACGAACAACTTGGTCAGCACTATAAAAATCAAGATAAAGATTATATTTTGCTGCCTTAATGAAACTGTCTTGTTGTTCATTAATTAAATTCAAATTAACGATTATTTGACCGTTATCATCGACAGTAACGTCATTAAATTGATATTTATATTGTTCCTCTTGATCGATTACACGTAAAACAATTTTTTCTGCTGAACTTTGAAACAATGTATTTTCAGCGATTAATCGTAGCCGACTATTATCTAACCACTGGACATCCATTAGTTTTGAAAAATGTGGTGCGATATTTAGTCCAATCATTTCCTTCATATTCTTTTGAACGAGTAAACTATATTGTGCTATTTCATATTCTTGCGGTTTATCAACATGTTCAAACTCATAGCTTAATTTCAATTCTTTTTCATCAATTAACTGGAGTCTTTTTTGTGTTACAGAACTTAACTCGGCTACTTCAGTTATTGAGAATTCAAATTTCACTTGATGTTCACTAACATTTATTTTTTGTCCACTAATTTGAGGCGCAATTTCATCATCACTATTTTCAGTAACAATTAACTTCGTACTTTCAGGATTATTTAACCATGTAGAGACCACTAATTTACTATCATTCACACTAATATCTTGAATTAGATTAGCTTGAACATTTTTTTCCGTCTTTATTTCATTTGCTGTCAAAGTCATCGCATTAAAAGCTAATGCCCAGTCAAAACTAAAATCAGTTTTAATTTGATAATCATTACCAGAAAAAATATTACTTATAAATTTACGCTTAGGATTAGCTAAAAATTCCGTCACATTAATATTTTTAACTTGATAATTAACTTGTATTTTCCAAATGCCGTTTCCTAATATTTTGTATGCCTCTTGTTGATCAAATGACATTCTAAAATAACGATAGTTACGGTGCTTAAATAAATGACGACGACGCTTGACGGTTTCTCGTTCAAACGTAATTGGCATTTCTTTCCCATTTATAATGTTAATCAAATTAACCGTAAATTTTTCGTCTAATTTTTTTGTAACTTTCAATTGATTGAGTTGCAACCAACCCTTAATAACTATCTCACTTGTCATTTCATCAGAAAAAACATTTAAGATTCGTTGTTCGAATTTTTGTGATTGTCCCACATCAACCGCTTTAGCAACATCTAAAGAGATAGCCGGATCTTCATATTGATAGCGATTATTTTTTTCAACAATTTTTCCAATATTTCTACGACGATAACTATATTTTTTTAAGTCTTTAATATTCCCCTGTAACACAGCAGCATATTGAATTTGATTTTTAATTGATAATTGCTTAAATAATTCTGGATTAATCGTTCTAATAAGTAGGACTGTAATTTTTTGAAATTCTAATATGTAATCTTCTTCCGATTCTCGAATATCTTGCATTGATAGCGGAATATCAGTTGTTAATAATTTCAGATCAAATGCATCCATAACATTTTGAGTTGCCCCATATTTTTTCATGTATGAACGCGTTAACTCTAGCATTTCCAATCGGTCTTTATAATGTTGAATATCATTACCTCGACTTTGAGTGATAGATTTGCTATCACCTTCACGCCAACGCCATTCGTATACAATATCAGTAATAATATCAATATGGTTAGCCAATAAATGAGCTGCCATCATCACAGGAATATCTTCATATAACATTCCCACAGGGTAGCGCAAATTATTGTCGATAAACAAATTTAATCGATAAACTTTATTCCATGAAGTTGTGTCATAAACTAATTCTGGGTGTTCTGCAATTGATGTTTCATAAACAGTATCTTTAATAGCAAATTTATGAATGTAAGAACGTGAACTACGTTTAGAATTAAATCGTTTAACTGCACCAGTTGCCAAGTCTGAATCAGTCATCTTTACCGACCCCATCAAAAGACTGTATGCGTCAACTGGTAATAAATCATCCCCATCTACGAAGGCAATATATTCTCCGGTAGCGGCTTCAATTCCTGCATTTCTAGCAGCACTAGGTCCAGCATTTTCTTTGTGAATTGCTTTAATATTGTCAAAAAGTGATACATACCGATCCATAATTTCGGCAGTCCCATCAACTGATCCATCATCAACTAAAATAATTTCTAATTGTTCATAACTTTGGTTAAGAACTGATTCAATACTTTCTTCAATGAACTCTTCAACATTGTATCCCAAAATAACAACTGAGAGTAATCCATTATTTTTTGTCATTATTAATTGTATTCTCCTTAACAATTCTTTTGTCCAAATATCTAATAATTATATCATTCCTATTTATAATAATATATTTTTTTTATATTACATTCCATGGTATTTAACTGTTCCATAACTTTTTGATCAGTATTAATAACCCCGTTCCATTCAAATAATGAATTGGCCTATCAGTCATATTCATGTATAATTAGAAGGCACAAAATATATTTTATAGGGGAGTTCTAAATTATGAAAATCAGTAAATTCATTGGGATCACATTACTGTTTACAGCACTTGGCTTAGGGATAGCCAGTCACAGTACATCTAGCTCTGTCTCAGCAAAAGTTAAACTATCATCTTCAAAATACATTGCACATGCGCCTGTTAGAATTAAAACGAAAGCTTATAATGTTTATGCTTACCCTCGAACTTTAAATTCAAAATCAAAGTTCATGCACTATGGTTCAAGTTATCATTCAACAACTTTTTACATCACAAAAACGATTAAATTATCAGATGGAAAATCATATTCTTGGCTAGTTAATGGTGCTGGAAAAGCGTATGGCTATATAAATACCAAAGCCACAACCGTTTATGCATCTCCCAAAACAGATAAATCAGATAGTAACCATACACCTGTTAGAATTAAAACAAATGCTTATAATGTTTACAGTTATCCAAGAGCATTACACGGTGCTTCTACATTTATGCACTATGGTACTAGTTATCACTCAACCACTTTCTACATTTCCAAAAAAATTACAACGGCATCAAATGTAAGCTACTCAAAACTAACATATAGTGACGGAACTTTGTATGGTTATGTGAATACTAAAGCATTAACGAATTACGAAACCGTTAAAGATATCAAAACTTCTTCATCAAAAACTAAATATCGTATCACGTCTGACATCTCTAACATTCATAACGCACCACTAAACACTATTTATGGAAATAAAACAACACATTATTCAAAAAATTACTTCGATACTGATTTATATATCACCAAAACAGAAACACGAACACAAGATGGCGCTAAATTTTCATATGTTAAAACTGGGAAAAACGATCTCGGTTGGATTTATAGTGGCTATTTAGCAGCCTGGACACCTGCTACAGATGTTCTTGTTGATATGCATGATGGTAGCCTAGATACAGGCAATAAATTAGCAAATACTGCGGCTACTAATTTCTATCAAAAAAAGCCTAATTATTCTTCAGTTGATGCAACAACAAAATCAGGTAGTACTTATAATGCAACTGGTTCAAAACAATTTAAAACAAATTATTTCTTAACTGCTTCATATAAATCAAGTGGTGATTGGGGTAATATACAAGGATTTGTTATCAATGGTCACTACCTTTATGCATCAATCTCAACTGATTCGAAAAAAGGAACTGGTAAGATTGTCCGTTTTGATACTGATAAGATGAACGCATTAAATCTAAATAATAGTAAGGGATTTGGAGAATTATGGCAGGCTTTTTACTACCTCCGTCAATCGCAATCTCTTAGCTACTACAAAGCAAACTACCCTGCTTCAACTTATAAAGGTAAATATAATTTCTATGTTTCTAAATATAATGCATACAAAAAATATGAATCTATCATTAAAGTCGGTCCTGAATTCATAATAGGCCATGGTCAATCTTTAGATTATAAAACAAATGGTTCAAATAAAGGTCTCTACATGTATCGTGATACAAGCTCAAAATCACTTACTGAATCCGACACAGTAACTATTCAACATATCAATTCGTCAACGCTAGCACCTGATAACTATACTAATATGCAATGGAACGATGGTTATGGTAATTTTATGCAAAGTAATAATTTAACTTTTGCAGATAACAATAACTTCTATTCATACACAATGATTGGTAGCGGATCTGGTTCAGCCGGTAAGTATATTCGAATTTGGAAGGGATCTATAGATGCCGACAATAAAGTCACCGTAAAAGTCGTTGGACAATTAGCCAACCGGGTGGGTGACTCTCCACAATCAATTGCTTATAGTTCAAAAACAAATAAAGTTTACCTCGTAACAGATGACGCTTTTGTCGCTGTTAACGCTTCGAAATTAACAGTTGATAATAATCATAACAGTGCCTTAACAACAAATGATGTTTCGTATACCCGTATCAATTCTTCACGAGAAACTGAAGGGATGCAAATCATTAACGGTTACGCCTACATGTTATTTAATAGAACACCTGAGTTAATTAAGTCAACAACAGCCGGTTATTAATCAACCATTGTTGTAACTATAGTTATCCTAAAAAATAGCAACTACCATTTTAAAAATGATAGTTGCTATTTTTTATTCTAAATTACTATGGCTCGCCTTCGCCTGATCATTTGATACGTTGTCTCTACGACTTACCTTCAGCACTAATGCATCCAGAGCAATATGCACACTTTGATCAAATAGCGTACTCAATAATTGGATTGACTTTACACTATTATCAGCTTTTGTTGCACCAGGCACAACGACAACTGAGTTAGATACTTTCGCTAAAGGAGACTCGCCGTTACTTGTAAGCCCGACTACTTTAACGCCAATTTTCTTAGCACTTTCAGTTGGTTCAAGTACACTCTTAGTTGTCCCAGAGCCAGAAACAGAAACTAGCACATCCCCTTCTGCAATTGACGGTGTAATTGTCTCACCAATTACAAAGACCGTATAACCGATATGCATTAATCTCATTGCGAATCCTTTTGCCATTAACCCAGATCGCCCAGCACCTAAGATAAAAATTCTTTTATCTTTCGTAATTAACTTCTCAGCACCATTTAATTGGTCATCACTAACTTTAGCAATGACCGCGTTAATTTCATCCATTATTTCATCAAGTAAACTCATTTAATAACCTCCATAAATTTTTTTGCCATATCTAATGGTTTCTCATTATTCATTATTTTACCACCAACAATGATTCTTTCCACGATACCTTGAACAGCCAATCTTTTTGCCTGTTCAATATCAATACCACCGGCAACCGCGATTTTTTTTATATTTGGAAATTTAGCATGGAATTCAGCCACCGCTTTTACGGCATCAAAATCTTGATCTTTCTTATCATGTGAGTAATGTAATCCAAAAATGGCTTCATCAAATTTTTGTAATTTTTCAATTTTCGTCTCATCTACTTCCAATAAATCTATCAGAATGTTTTTTTTCTGATTAACCGTTAATTCATAAACTTGTTCAATCGTATCAATTGACGAACTTGCCATAACCGTTAACGTATCCGCGTTAGCAGAGAATCCCTTTTCAAATTCATAAACACCCTCATCAATTGTCTTTAAATCAAATAATACTTCTGATTGATTAACTTTTTCCGTAACAGATTTTAACGCATTTATCCCATAATCTTTAATCAAAGAGGTCCCAACTTCGATGACATTGACAACACCATCTAAGTAGCTGACGCTCTCCATAAGGTCTTCTAACGTAACGCGATCAATAGCGACTTGTAATTTCATTATTCCTGTACGCCTTCCTTTTTATAAAAATCCTGTAGTTCTTTAGGTGTTGGGTAGCCATCATTATCACCTGGTGTCTGAACTTGAAGCGCACCAACTGCATTTCCTCGTAAAACGGCTGACTCCATAGATTTGTTTTCCAATAATGCTGTAATAACGCCTAATGCAAATCCATCGCCTGCACCAACAGTATCCACAACTTTATCCACTTTGAAGCCTTTAATCGTTTTCATACTACCATCTGAATTTTTGATAAATGCACCACTTGCACCTATTTTAACAATTACCGTTTTTGTCCGTTTGCCTTTTAAATAAAAGTCGGCAATTTCTTCTGGATTATCACTGCCCATCAGAATTTTTCCTTCTTCAACACCTGGTAAAACAACATCTGCATAACCTGCCAGTTCATTAACGGTCGCAACCATATAATCTTTACTTTTCCACAATGTTGGTCGTAAATTAGGGTCAAATGTAATGAATTTTTGGTTATCCACAAGGCGTGTTAATAACGTTCTAAATGTTTTTTCGGCCACATCTGAAATAGCTGGGAAAATACCAGACATATGCGCTATTTTAACATCATCTAAATTTATTGCATCAATTCGATCACTTGTTAAATGAGCTGCAGCTGACCCTTTACGGTAATTAAAAGTCTCTGGGTCACCCGTTGATACGAGTTGTTTCAATTGATGCCCCGTCCAATGATTTTCACTTTCGCTAATATAATCGATACCCACACCATGTCCTGAAATAATACTCTTCGCGTATTGGCCAAAAGGTTCTGTTCCAACTCGAGAAACATATTCAACATCATGCCCTAAGCGTTTAACTCCGATCGCTACGTTTAATTCTGCGCCACCTAATATTTTCACATAATTAACTGATTCTGATAAGCTTTGATCCATATCTTTTGAGGCAAATGTAATGATTGGTTCGCCAATTGTTATAACTTCACTCATTATATTTTCTTCCCTTCATGTCTCTTAATTTTAACCGAAAAAGTAATAAACTAAAACTTCATTAATAATTGAAACAAACCACATGATTGGAACACCTCTTTTTAATAAATCTTTTGATTGAACTTTCATATAATCAAGGCCCCAAACATTCCATGATTGCGTGATTCCTGTTGAAACAGCAAGAAGCGCAGGCACATAGAGAAGTGGTAATAAGAAGGCATCATTGAACAACCCGGTTCCCGAAAGAACCGCTGCAGTTGCAGCTCCAGCACCCCAAACATGTAACGGACCTCTGAATAACGCGAGCGGTGCTAATACTCCAAATACAATAGCAAGGATTAAATGGTCATGCGGTAATATCAGACTAAATACATGTTGAAACCTAACAGCGTTCAACTGAGCAGCACCAGCAAACATCACTAACGCCATTAAAAACATAATCAATCCTGCGATATCACCAATCGCTTTTTGAATCGTACTATTCAAGAAGTCGACGAAATTTTTATATCCTTTCATATTTCCAGTAACAGCTATCGCAAACAATGTTGCTAAAGTTAATCCTGGAATAGCATCCCAGCCGAAAATCATATTCATAACGACCGGAATAATTGGTGCAACAAATGCAATTTTTGGTATGGGGCGACTTTCAGAATTTTGTTGTGTCTCACCAATAATTTTTAGATTTGAATCAACATTTTCTTGAGTAAATTTCTTGCGATGTAAAACTAAGAAAATAATTACCGCGATTAATTGAACTGTCATTGCTGTCCAACCGAAGATTAAGTATTGTCCGCCGTATACGGCATTTGGAAAAAATGCTTTAATTTGATTGAATAAAACAACATTAATGTACATTGGTGCCCCAATTGACATGACAAATGCAGTAAGTGCGATGTCTCTTGGAATACCTAGGGATAACATGATTGGTAATAAGATAACCCCTATCGCAATCACAGATCCCACTCCGTATGCGCTTACAAAAATAAACGCTGTTACCAAAACAATTAAAATAGCTGCTATTAATGGTCGTTTTTTCCCAACTTTTTTTGTTGCTTCTGAAATTGCAGGCGCAATCCCACTATCAACAAGAACCCTTCCGAACCATGATCCAAATGCAATATAGATAATTGTCGGTCCATAATTCAATGCTGGTTCAGCAAATACTTTTTGAACTGCCTTATCGAATGGAATTTGTCCAATGATAGACCATAAAATAGCCATTACGAAGAACCCGACCATGATGTTTCCACCCTTTAAAATATAAATAATAAATCCTACAAAAGTGATTAATAATAAAATCGGTATTAGGGTTGCCATAAGCTAGTCCTCAATTTCTTTTTTTAATAACACTATCTGGGATTGAATTAACGCTTTGTTATCCATCGGATATTCAAGAGCGAAAGCCACTTTTTTTGGTAGATGGGCTAAAATAGCTCGCCAATCAAACATTCCTTCATCTAAATTTTTCGACGTCATTAAGTTTCCAGCATTATTAATAACGTTTTTCAAATGGATATAGTCCGTGTATTGTGAAAGCTCATCTGCACTCTGAATAGCATCTTGTTTCGTAAAAGCCCAATTACCAAGATCATAAACATAACCAACAGGCACATTTTGTCGTTTAGCACTTTCTAAAAATGTCGTTAATGCCTTAACACTGCCACTTAATGCAGTTTGATCATTTTCAACATTCATTGTTATTTTGTCTAAAGGAAATTCACTAAAAGCCTGCTTTAAATCTCCAGTAAATGCCGCAAAATTTCCAATATTAAATTTAATTTTTTTGATTCCCATAATTAAACCTTCTTGAAAATAAGTAACTAATTTAGGGTTTAACGTGCCATTGTCTAAAAAAACTTGATCAGGAACACTATAATTAACAATTAATCCGTATTGTTTTGCTTTTTTTGCAACTTTGGGTAATTCACTATCTAAATCTTTAAAATATTCACGTCTAACTTCGATACCGTCAACACTTAATTTTGAAACGCGATCAACCAATTCATCCTGTTTAATTCCATTTTCTACATCATTCTCAAAAATCCATGTATTTAAAATAACTGTCATCATTTTTCCTCCAATATTAATATTTATTGAGTTTCTTTACCCTATTCATTAATGTCTCAAAATTCATGTCCTCGAATTTTTCTGCATTTTTATTATCAAAATTTTCTCGTTCTATCTCGTTAAAATTTTCTGCTAAGTAATATGCCGTCAAATAGGCTGCAAGGTAATTCTTAGCCGTTTTCACCATGTTTTCATCCTCAAACTTAGCCTCTACAGTTGTAGAGGCAAAGCCCAACGCAAATTTATCAACATCTAAAAAAGTTCTTTTATCCATTTTTAGCGCCTCCAATTCATTATCTATTAACAAGTTAGGTAAACGTTTACATGGATAGTATATATGCAGTATTCCATAATTGCAAGTCTTAAATATAAATATATATTTCTAAACAAGGTAAACGTTTACTCCAGTAAGGTATCTAGCCTGTTTATTTTTTTAACTTTAAATTACATTTTAAGGACAATAAAAAAAGACTTACCCTTGAGCAAGTCTTTTCCATATTAGTATCTACTTAAATTCAGCAGGTATAATTATTTTTTTATTTTTCGTATTTGTTTCACCATTTAATTCATTCAACAATAATTCTGCTGCACTAGCACCTAGTAAAAAAGGATTTTGATTAATCAACGAAGTTCCTGAATTAATCGCTTTTATGACTTCAGTATCTGAAAATCCCGTTACCGCTACCCGTTGATTGACCATGAATCCATCAGCGATAATTTTAGGTAGTAAGTAAAGCAACCAACGTTCCTTCAACGCAAATACAAGCGTTCTTTTATCATCACGTATTAATCTATTTTTCAGTTCAGCATATGTTTGATTTAATTTTGTATCACCATCTATAACCTCAATCACCTTAGTGTCTGGACTGACCGAATTAATTCCGTTATACCGCTCTTCCCGAGTTGAAATACCTGTCACTTCACCAGTAATGATAATGACTTGATCAAATCCTTGATTTAGATAATATCTTGTTACTTGTTGGCTAATATCAAAGTTATTTGTAACAACATTAGCTAAACTAGAATCAGAAAGTTCACGATCAACAATAACAATGGGCATGTCTCGTCTAACCGCATCCCTTAAATCGGCTTCTTTTCTAAGTATTGGTTGCATGATTAGTCCATCAAACGATTTTTCGCCAATAATTTTAAGGATACCTTGTTCTTTATATTTATTAGAATCGGAATCAAATAAAACCGCTGTATAACCTTGTGCATCTAAAATTGAGCTAATACCTTTAAACATTTCTGTGGCAAAATAATCATCCACATCTGAAACAATTGTAGCAATCATTCGACTTTTTTTTGTAATCATCTGTCTAGCCGCGTCATTAGGGACATAGTTTAATTCTTTAATCACATTTTGGACTTTCAATGCTGTCTCTTTAGACATACGCTCTGTTTTACCATTCAAAAAACGTGATACAGTTGCGATTGAAACATCTGCCTTACTTGCAACATCTTTTATATTCGCTTTAGTAGCCATTTTTTCATCCATTCATTAATTATATTATTTCGTCTAGTTTTCCTTTTATTCCGTTGCTAAACTATCTATATATTACCATACTGCTCAATTTATTAGAAAATACCTCACTAAAATAGTAAATAAAAAGGATAATTCTACTTAAAATTCAGAATTATCCTTTTTATTTATTATTTTCACGTTCCGCTAGTTCGAGGTAACGATTGTACCAGATATCTATATATTCTTTAGAAAATGGCCCTTTCCCGTTATCTATCCAGTCCACAAGTGTTCGGACGTTATACTTCAATATCTTATCGATATCGTCAGAATATTCCCATTTTTTCCCGTGTTCTGCATATTCATCTACATCCAATAACCGTTTCTCACCATCTGGGAAAACTTTGACATCTAAATCATAATCTATATATTTCAAAGCTTCCTTATCTAACGTGGCTGGTGAAGCCAAATTACAATAATAAGAAACGCCGTTATCACGTATCATGGCTATAATATTAAACCAATAGTGTTTATGAAAAAAGATAATTGCTGGTTCTCTGGTCACCCATCGCCGGCCATCTGCTTCGGTCACCAATGTATGATCATTACACCCAATAATCATATTCTCACTTGTTTTCAACACCATCGTATCACGCCATGTTCGATGCAAACTACCGTCGTGTTTATAACTCTTTATGGTAATGAAGTCGCCCTCTTTAGGCTCCTTTGACTGATTACTCATCTCTACCAAAACCCACTTTCTAAACACGTAGTGCATTTTACATCGATTGCATGAATATTATACCAAAAAAAGAACTATTTTACTAAAATTTATTTGAAGAAAGGCTGATATATTTGTCCCAAATTTTTTGTTGTACTTTAGGAACTGCAATCTGGTCAAAATCTTTTTCAAGTATGAATTCGCCAGGAAAATAACTTAAGTCAAACGATTTACTTTTCACGGTAAATAATTCAATTAACCATTTTTGATGGGTAAAGGTATGTTTTACGACGGAACCTTCTAATGCTGAAAAAATCAACTTATGGTTCAAATTATCTTGGCTCCATTGGCCTAATTTTATAACTAAATCATCCGTTAATAACACGTCTCCTGGTTTGTCTTCCAGTTCTTCCAGCTTAATTAAAGGAAACGCTAATAAATTTGCGAGCATCCCTTTACTAGAACGTTTCTCAAATAAATACCCTTTTTTTGTTTCAATTATCAAAGCAATATAGGGCATTTCAACTGGTCGCGGCTTCTTTGATTTCACTGGATAATCAAGTTCTTTACCATCTAAATAAGCTTGATTAAACGACTTAACTGGAGAATGTTCAGAATCTGGATTCTTAGCACTCATGTAACTTGAACCCAAATCCATGACAGCTTGGTTAAAGTCTCCAGGTCTTTCTTTAGAAATAATTTGTTGAATGACTTTTTCAAAAATAAGTCGGGTCTGTGGTTTCGCAATATCATCTTCTATCTCAAATAAGCGTGAAAATACACGAAAAGCATTACCATCAACGGCAGGAACAACTTCGTTAAAAGCAATACTTGCGATTGCTCCGGCAGTATATGGCCCAATTCCAACTAAATTTTGCAGTTCCTTAGCTGTTTGCGGCCATTGCCCAGAATAATCTTGAACAACTTGTTTTGCTGCTTTTTGCATGTTTCGAACTCTTGAATAGTAACCGAGTCCTTCCCATGCTTTTAAAATACGTTCTTCTGGCGCATTAGCAAAATTTTCAACACTCGGAAACCATTCCATAAATCGTTCATAGTACGGAATAACCGTATTTACTTGTGTTTGTTGGAGCATAATTTCTGATACCCAAATATGGTAGGGTTCATGGTCTCTGCGCCAAGGAAGATCCCTTTTTTCACTATCATACCAAGTTAACAATGCCTCTTGAAAAGCTGTGATTTTTGCGTCATCCCACATTATCATTCAAGCGCCTCATCTTGTTCTTTCAGCTCAATATATTCATTAATATCATCAAACTGAAACCCTTTTTGAAATAGCCCCTGTTTAACTTTCATGGCGCGCTGACTACCTTCCAAGCGACGTTGCCGTTTCCAGACTTTATCCCCTTGTTTAACAAGTGCATCCCATTCGGCTTCGGGATCAATTTCAAGTTCTAAGGCATCCATTATTTGTGAAATGTCATCAGACTTAAAGCCTTTAGTCATTAATGCCTGACGAACCTTGTTCTTTAAATTACTAAACGATTGATCGTGGTAATGCTTAACTAATTTTTCGGCGACTTTAATTCCATTTTCTAATTGGTCATCAACTGGAAATTCTTCTAAGGCTTCATCAATACTTTCAGCTGCAACACCTTTTAATCGTAACTTTTGGCGAATGACTGTTGGTCCTTTATCCGACGTGTGCATCATTGTTCTAACGTAACTTTTAGCATATTCAAGATCATTTACTAATCTAAATTCATATAACTTTTCGATTGTTTCTTCAATCGCGTCTTCCGTAATTTCATGTTTCTTCAAATAATCCTTAATCTCTTTTACGGTTCGCATTTGCGTTGATAAATAGTTTAACGCTTTTGAATACGCTTTTGAACGATCATCTGCATCAGCAATTTGTTTAATTAATGCCTCATCTAATTCCATCCCTTTAGCAAGATGAAATGAAATAAGAACTTCTTCCCCAATTGGAAAAGCATATTTTTCATCCAGAAAGACATTATATCGTCCAGCACGTTTTTGTGTGGTTATTTTTGTGATTTTTTTTGTCATATAGACTCCTTTAAATGCTTATCTTGTTATTATATCTTTGAACTGCCAAAATGCCAATATTCCTGTGTTATAATAAGAAAAAAGCAATAAGGAGTTTATAAAAATATGTCAGACAATCAAGAATTTGGATCAGAAATTGAAGCCGGTTCACGTTTTCCTTTAACTATTAAACGCTTAGGTATTAATGGTGAAGGCATCGGCTATTACAAACGTAAGATTACATTCGTACCTGGTGCTCTTCCAGACGAAGTCGTTGTAGCAGAAGTCACTAGTGTTGCAGATTCTTATATCAACGCTAAAATTCATAAAATTCGTAAACAAAGTCCTGTTCGCGTTGAACCAAAAGACGCAACATACAGTGAAGTCGGCGGAATTGAATTAGAACATTTAAACTACAAAGGCCAATTAGCTTTCAAAAAAGATGTTATCGTACAATCTTTAGAAAGATATAAACCGCGTGGTTATGAACACTATGATTTAAAAGAAACTATCGGTATGCAAAATCCATATGAATACCGTAATAAAGCGCAATTCCAAGTTCGCGAAAAAGATGGTCACGTCATCGCTGGACTTTACAAACCAAAGAGTCATGATTTAGTAGACTTAAAAGAATTCAGTACGCAACGTCCTACAACAATGCTTGTTATTCGTCACGTTGTTGCGTTATTAGAGGAACTCGGAATTCCTATTTACAATGAAGAAGCTAAATCAGGTATTATCAAAACGCTTGTTGTTCGTGAATCTTTTGATACCGGTGAGGTTCAATTAACCTTCATCACAAACTCGGCAAAATTACCTAAGAAACGTGAACTAGTTATGCATATCTTAGAAGAATTACCTATGGTTACTTCTGTCATGCAAAATATCAACAAAGGTGAAACATCACTTATTTGGGGTGACGAAACCATTAATATCGCTGGCCAAGACTTCATCATGGAACGTCTTGGTAAAATGAAATTCAAATTATCAGCACGTGCTTTCTTCCAATTAAACCCAGTTCAAACTGGCGTTTTATACGATGAAATCAATAAAGCTCTTAACTTAGATAAAAATGAATCATTAGTTGATGCTTACTGTGGTGTTGGTACCGTTGGCCTTTATGTTGCCCATGGTGCTAAAGAAGTTCGCGGTATGGATACAACACCTGAAGCGATTGAAGATGCACGAGAAAATGCTGTTCTATCACATCAAGAAAATACCACATATGAAGTTGGTAAAGCTGAAGATATCTTACCTAAATGGTTGGAAGAAGGTTTCGTACCTGATGCCCTAGTTGTTGATCCACCACGTACTGGTTTAGATGATCAATTAATTGAAGCCATCAATAAGAGTCGTCCTAAAAAATTTGTTTATGTATCATGTAATCCATCGACACTCGCAAAAGATTTAGAATTGTTAACAAAATCATACCGCGTTGATTATATTCAACCCGTTGATATGTTCCCACAAACATCAAAAGTTGAAGCCGTCGTTAAATTATCACGTCGTTCTTCAGGAAAATAAAGCAAAAAAAGAAGCCATAAAATGGCTTCTTTTTTTGCTTTAACTATTCGTTCGACCAACTAAGACGCTACCATAAGCCCAATAGGTCTTTCCTGTTTCAATAACTGTAAAACGGTACATATATGAATCTTCTTTACCATTTTCTTTAATTGTAGCCATGCAATCTACATTAACTGCTTTACCTCTAATTGTAGCATCACTTGCTCTTCCTGTTGTTACTGATAAATATGCTGAATTATAAACATGATTATGCAAGTAGTAAGTGCTTGTCGTACTTACGGTTCCAGTCTGTTTAAGTGACTTATAAGTAATTGATTGATTAAATGTTAAGGCCTTTGAATAAACCCAATATTTATTTAATCCTGATTTAATTTGATACCAAGTTGTTCCTTGGCTTCTATTTTCTGCTCGAGCTAATAATTTCACTGTTTGCCCAGTTAATTGTGTTGAAGAACCATAGTTAACCGTATTATCAGTAGAGTTCTTAACTGAGTTATAAAGCATATATTTATTACTATTAACTTTTGCAGTTTCTGAACCAGATGCACTATGCATTTCTAAATTAACTAGTGCATCCTTATTGACTGCTCCTGTGTAAACCCAATGATCATCTGAACCAATTTTAATACGATACATCGTTGATTTAGCACCATTATAATCAGTTATAACGGCTTTTTGATTAATTGTATATGTTCTATTTTTATAATTGGCTGAATCACCTGTCTTTTTAGATAGATAATCTGAATTGTATACATGATCATGTAACTGATATGACTTACCATTAAATTTAGCTGAAACATTCATTGGTGAGTAACTTACTTTTCTTAATTTTAAGGCGTCACTATAGATCCAATATTTTGTGGATGTCCCTTTAACACGGACGCGATACCAAGTAGTGCTACCATTTTTAACACCACGCATATCTGCATACAATGTTTTACCGCTTAACTTGCTGCTTGAACCTTTATCGACTGCGCCGACCGTCCCTTTAACATGGTTATAAAGACGGTAACTTGTATTATTCATCTGAACAGTTTCTGATCCAGCTGCACTGTGATATGCGACCTTCACACCTAATTGTGTGTAGTATTCTTTGATTAAATCATACAAGTCTGACATTGAATATGACTCATTAAACCATTTATTACCAGATTCGCTATAGTAACCAACTGGATCACCATGATCAGTTGCACCTAAATACTTACTGACATCTGCATGTGCCCAAACTGTTGCGCCCGCTCCATGATTGCTAGCAGTTGCTAAACTTGGTTTCAACCCATATTGTTGTAAAATATAGGCAGTATAGTAGGCGGCATTATTAACTTCTCGTGCAAATGCCGACTTGCTATGAACACGCGTTTCTTCAAATTGCACGAAACGTTGGTTACCTTTAGGACCAGAGCCCCATGACATGACGTTCGTTTTTGCAATATTAATAATATTATGATCGTCAACAAAACTGTGCACAAATGCATTACCATAATTGGCTTTCATAAAAGCCATTTCACCATATATGGTAGATGATGGGTTAGCTGTTTCATGAACAACAACACCTTCTGGTTTACCTTGACGATAAGTCATATCATCGGTTGGAAAACCACCCCAGATAGCACTTGTAATCTCATTTGGTGCAATATGTTGAGAATGTATATAATTATTTACCTTTGATGAAGCCGAAACTGATTGATTCATTAATCCAGCCGCTACAATCCCCAAAACAATGGCAAAACCCATTACTATTTTTTTCTGCATTTTCAATAACTCTCCTATTTTTTTATTGCTATCCCTTAGCAATATTAGTTCAACAACCTAATAAATTAATGTTTATTAATGGCTCCCTTATAGACCCAATGATTAGTAGATCCAATTTTGACTCGGTACATCGTTGATTTAGACCCATTGTAATCAGTAATAATCGCTTTTTTATTAATTGTATAAGTTCTATTATTATGTGTTTTTGATTGACCTGTCTTTTTAGATAAATAATCTGAATTATAAACATGATTATGTAACTGATATGATTTATTATTAAAATTTCCTGTATTTTTTACTGTAGAATAACTTGTTTTTCTTAATTTTAATGCTTGTTTATAGATCCAATACTTCGTTGATGTGCCTTTAACTCTTACTCGATACCAAGTTGTGCTACCTTCTTTTACGCCACGCATGTCCGCATAGACTGTCTTACCTGTCAACTTAGCAGCCGCACCTTTATCACGACTACCTGCTGTTCCTTTAACATGATTGTAAAGACGGTAACCAGTATTAGCTACTTTGACTGTTTCAGAACCGGCTGCGCCATTATAAGCGACTTTAACGGTATTATCTAAACTAGCTAAATTATATCTAGAAATTAAGTTATTTAATTTTTTACCGTAGGCACTACTTGTCGAGTATTTTAAACTCAATGATGCTGTTGCTTTTTGATAAGTACTAGCTTTTTCACGCCATGTACCTGAGTAATACTTAGCATCCCAACTTACACCGTTACGTAAATGGTTGGCATAATCTTGAATAGATGCTTTAGCATTTGGGTATTTTTTAAATTTAGACACCGCATAATAAGCTTTCCCTTTGCTATTATATTCCAATGATTTAACTGAATATGATTGTCCCTTATAGGCACCCTTCATACCAAAAAAATTATTAGCCTTTTTTGCCAACGTACTTTGACCCCAAGAAGATTCAAGAATCATCTGTGATAGCATCACTGATGGATACAAGTTTTTATCTTTTGACACTGCTTGAATCGTTGGTCCATTCTTTTCAATGAGAGCCTTTGTTTGGGCAGTCGTGGCTGCCGTAACTGTTGATTCATTTTTACTTTGATTCCCAATTGGTAAGTTTATTGAGCTAAATCCCGTAATAGCAACAAATGTTACCGTAACTAATTTTGTTAACAACTTTTTATTTTTCATATTTCCCCCTATTTTTCCGAAATTATCAGCTTTAATTATATCAAATTTGCATGTCTAATAACGCCTTTTTCCGTTACATTATGATTACAATTAGTAACGCATAATGCCTCTATTAGTATGCGCCCAACTACACGTTTTTTTGATAATTGAGTCGTCAGGTGATTCATCAGAATACCCTTTCAACGTGTAGATGGCTAATAAATGCTTAACTTCCTTAATGAAATCTATTTTATCCACATAGGTATCACGTCTGTTCTGAACTAAAGATAAGATAGCATCATGATATCTAAATTGGGGTGTTGGATTTTCAAAACCAAGTTCTGCAGCTATTTTACTGGCCAAAGAAACTTGAATATCTGTAAAAAGATGCGCTAAATTTAATTGCTTTAGAAATTGCGAATACTTACTTTGAACTCTAATTCTTAATCCATTGTTGAAAAATAAATCAGTTCCATTTTCTACATCGGAAATATTAGCAAGATGGTGTCCTGCCGTCCATGAGGCATCCCGTTTTGATGGCCCACTATCTGGAAATAACTGATACATACCACATGTGTAAGGTAGAGCTTGTTTCTTTTCAACTAATGACACAATCGCACGCATTGCGACAAAAGTTAGAATTTTTTCATTAATCAAGCGATTCACAAAATTTGTTGTTGTGTATTTACATAATAAAATATCTTTATGCTTATCAAAAATAATGGATCGTAAATCATCCCGTCTGTGTGTTATATGGTGAATATACAAAGTTGTCTCCATGTTCACTTGATAGTTATCCGTTACAATTCCATGTTCTGTAAAAAAATGATCATCCGTAACGTCTATTATTGGATGATTCTCCAACAAGTTTCGCCAATATTGAGACCCAACAGTCAATAAGCGTGTTTCTGGATAATCTATAATTTCTTTAAAATCCCGTTCTAATTCATTCTCCAAGTTCAATAGCCTACTCCTTTTCTTACTTTCATTTAACAACTTATCCTATGTTACAGATTTAATTGTAACTAATCTTGTGTGAACTTAAGTCTAATTGTTAAGTTTATCTTAAGAAAATTAATAGTCTACCTTTAATTCTTAAATGCTCATCAAAAACCCATAAATACGCTCATTTCGTCGTCTATTTTAAAATTGAATAACCTCGTATTCTAATTAAGAACCTTGGCCAAGGGATCTTAAAAGAAACGAGGCAACTCTACTAATATGTCAAATCAAATAAACCCAGGTCTAGCTTTTCTACTGAAAAATGACCGTGAAAAACTTATCTTTGGTGTTCTAAAAAGAATGTCGATTAATCAATCGCATGCTTCATATGACGATTTCGTACAAGAAGCACGATTAGCATTCAGCGCTGCATATGACCAATACCCTAAAACTATTGAAGATAATGAACAAACTTTCATGGTTTACGCCTATCAACGTGTCTACTGGCGACTTCTTGATTTAATTAATCGACAATCTAATCAACAAACGCATTTAGAACCTAATAAGGATGATTCAACTAATCCAACTGATTCCATCATTGATTTAACCCTCCAAACACAAGATACTATCGCTGAAAAATTATTTACAGAACACCTTTTTAAATCACTCTATGACCTCTGTTCAAACGCCGAACAACATTATCTAGTCGATTGTTATATTAGACACAAAACAGTCACAGAAATTGCTGCCAGTCATCATGTTAGCCGTCAAACAGCCTATAACTGGCGTAATAGCGTCGGTCGGAAAGTACTTTTAGTCATTGCTCAAATGAATCAAGAATAAATATCAGTATTTGCTTTACAAAATGGTTAACCGATTCTTTATTATCTATGTAAGGCGTCGCGGCACTTATCAAATATAGACACACAAAGGAGAACATATATGAGTAAAACTTGGGTAAAAACAAACGTTATCGTTGAGGGATTAAGTTCTGACGGCTCTGAACGTAAACGTTCATTCGCTAACATTACTGAAAATGCCTCTAACGAAGCTATTGCACAACTCGGCGCTACAGTTGCTTCATTAACTGGTGATAACACCGTTAAAATGACCATCCGCACAGAATCAAGTCTTTTAGCTTAATCAAACCTAAGGAGGAAATTATATGAAACAATTAGATTTAGCATTTAAAAATGAAGCGGGTAAAACGCGCCATATGAAATTACGTTACGTTAATACAGATTTAGATCCAGCAACCGTTAAGAAAGCCATGGATGACATTACAGGTTCTGATTTATTCCATCGTGATAACGAAAAAATGTTCGTAACCCCTATCTCAGCACAATTTGTTGAAACCATTGAAACACCAATCTACACAAACGATTTAGTTTAACCGTAAAAGCCAACTTAATTGTTGGCTTTTTTTGTACCCTCATAGCACCTATCAATTGCCTTTTAACATCATATTGGCTATTCTAAAATTTAGGGGGATTGTAATGAATAAAATAGAAGATAAAAAAATGACGTTTTTCACGGTTTTCTTGTTAGGAATTAACGGTATTATTGGATCGGGGATTTTCTTATTATCTGGTAAAATTTATAATGATATTGGACCACTCAGTATCTTTACAATTATCGCTGCAGCATTAGCAGTCACCATGATTGTGCTCTGTTACGCAACACTAGCAAGTAAATTTTCGGAAGATGGTGCGGCTTGGTTATATGCCTATAATGCATTCGGTAAATTTACTGGTTTTCAAGTTGGTATATTTACTTGGATATTAGGCGTAGTGACTTTGTCAGCCGAAATTGCTGCGTTACTAACTGTCTTAAAAATACTTTTTCCAGCATTACAACAAACGCTTATTTATGATGTTTCAGCAATTGCCTTAGTCATTATTCTAGGCATCATTAATTATTTTGGAACAGCTATTCTAGATTTCGCAGACAATCTGTCTTCTGCAGCTAAAGTATTTATCATGTTACTCTTTATTATTGTCGGTGCTTTCTTCATTAAGGATGCTCATTTTACGCCCATGATTCCGACTGATATTCACAGTAACACTCAGTTATTTACGAAATTTAATACAGCATTTGGTGTCATTTTTTATATGTATACTGGCTTTTCATTTTTACCGATTGCTGCTGCTAAAATGGATAATCCGGAAAAGAATATTCCGAAAGCACTATTAAGCGTTATTGCAACGGTGACTTTATTATATGTTTTACTTCAAACGGTTGCCGTGGGTATCCTTGGCCCTAACTTAGGATCGTACTCATTACCAATTGCTGCGGCATTCAAAAGTATCTTTGGTCAGTGGGGTTATATGATCATTATCATTGGGATGTTGATCTCTATTCTTGGGGTTGCCATCTCAGTATCATTCAATACACCTATTGTGGCTGCATCGCTAGCAAATGAACATCAGCTTTTACCAAAAATAATCGGTAAGCAAAGTAAACACAATACACCGGTTATCGCAATCATTGTGACATCTATCACAAGCATCCTCCTGCTACTTAGCGGTAGTTATTTATTCTTAGTATCATGCATTGTCTTTGCATCGTTTGTCCAATATGTACCAACAATTCTAGCAACATTTAAATTCAATAATGATCCAAATTTACCAAAAGGTTTCAAATTACCAGGTGGTCCAATTATTCCAAGCCTTGCATTAATTATCTCACTTTACTTACTGTTAAGTTTTAATTGGAAAATCATCTTATTCGGCGTTATCGTGTTAGTACTAGGGTGTTTACTCTACTGGTTTGATAACCGAAAAAAATAACCATTGATTTTGAAAGTTCAAAACCAATGGTTATTTTTCTATTAAATTTTGTAGATATTCATGACTTTCCAACATTTCGCGACAATCATTTTGATTTTCTAAATCAATTTCGTAAATAGTCGTTGCATTTGGATTAAGCAAAGGATATGCTAACTTCCAATCAATCTTGCCTTTTCCTAAAGTTAAACTATCATGAAATTTACCCATTGAATCGACTAAGTGATAATGGACGATATTTGGCATTAACCGTTTCAAACTCGCTTGTAAGTCAGTATTACTACCTGCTTGTTTAATAAAGGCATGCGATGTATCAAATGCTAAGCGATACCCTTTTTGTAGAATAAACTGATCCATCTCTTCAGACCCATAATAAAATAAATCAGAAATCGAATTCTCAAACATGACGTTATTTTGTCCATATTTTTGATAATAATCCATCCGATTAAATAACGCTGATTCCGCAACCTCAAAATTAGGATATTCAGCAATAATTGTTGGCGTTTGTCGATTATATGAACCATGAATGAGGGTTTGAATTGATTTATCTTTTGCGAGCTGAATCAATGTCTCAGTACTTTCTCTAACAAAACGATATAACCTAGGATCAGCTGTTTCGGAAACGGCTAATTCAACAGATTGTTCACCAACCTTCATTGGATGATGCATGACAATCTTCTTCGTAGTTGCCTTCACCTCATCAATCTCATCTGATAATCGTTTTAATCCATCTCCAGAAACATCAAATTCATTTAGATAGAATTCAAAAATATCTGGATTATGTTGTAACCGATCATGGAGTTGAATTGGGTCAGTTCCCGCCTTTAATCCTAATGGTATTGTCATTTGAATCATCTCCTTGGTACTATGTTAGCATTAAATTGGGTGAAAATAAAAAGGAGTGACTTCTAATGATTCAATTTCTCAAATCACTAGAAAACTCCCCTTTTCTATACTTCAATTTTAGCCATAAATTCATGTAAAGCATCTTGCCAACTTGGTACTTCAAATCCCGTTGCTTTAACTTTACTCAAATCCATAACTGAATGTCTAGGTCGGTATGCCTTTTGTGGATATTCTTCAGACGTTACTGGACTTATTTCAACTACTTCATCCTTTAAAATCTCACTAGCAAATTCATACCAAGTACATGAATTATCATTAGAAAGCTGATATAACCCATAAGGAATATTTTTTTGAACTGCATATAACATAAAATCAGCCAGCGTTCTAGTCCAAGTTGGCCGTCCAACCTGATCACTAACAACAGTCAGATGATCATGAGTTTTAGCTAAGTTTAGCATCGTATAGACGAAGTTCTTTCCATATTCGCCAAAAACCCATGATGTACGGATAATATAATACTTACTCATTATTTTAGCAACGGCTTCTTCTCCAGCTAACTTCGTCCGACCATATTCATTTTTAGGCGCAGTGGGTGTTTTTTCTGTATACATTTGATCATTAGTCCCATCAAATACATAATCAGTACTAATGTAAACTAACGTAGCACCCACAGATTCTGCTGCTGTGGCAATATTCTGAGTACCTATAACATTAACTTGTTCATTAATAGCTTTACCAGGTTCTTCTTCAGCATTATCAACAGCTGTATAAGCTGCACAGTGGTAGACAATTTCTGGGCGATTATCTAAAAAATAATTATTAACTGCTTTTGAGTCAGTAATATCTAAATCTTTAGAACCAGTTCCTGTATATACAATCTTTTTTTCATCTAATAAATGACTTAATTCTGTTCCTAATTGACCATTTACACCCGTAATTAATATTTTCATAATTAGCTCCTTCAAAAAAAGAATGGACTTAAGTCCATTCTTAGTTATTATTGTCCATTTTTTGCATAATTTGCTTCAACTGCATCTTTCTCAGCTTTCCACCAATTTTCATTATTTCGGTACCAATCAATCGTATCTTGTAATCCTGATTTAAAATCAGTAAATTCAGGATTCCAACCAAGCTCTTCACGTAATTTTGATGAATCAATAGCATATCGTAAATCGTGTCCTGGGCGATCTTTAACGACATCATAAGCATCTTTAGGTTGACCCATTAATTCTAAAATCAACTCCAAAACAGCCTTATTATCTTGTTCACCATCCGCACCAATCAAATAAGTTTCACCAATACGACCCTTATTTAAAATAGCCCAGACAGCACTTGAATGATCATTAGTATGAATCCAATCGCGAACATTTTTACCAGAACCATATAACTTAGGCCGGATTCCACTCAAAACATTAGTAATCTGTCTTGGAATAAACTTCTCAATATGTTGGTATGGTCCATAATTATTGGAACAATTTGAAATTGTTGCCTGTAAATTGAATGAACGCACCCATGCACGAACTAATAAATCTGATCCAGCCTTTGTTGATGAATATGGACTGCTTGGATTATAACGTGTTTCAGGTGTGAATTTTTCACCTTCACCTTCCCCATGACCGGGTAAATCTTCGCGTAATGGTAAGTCTCCATACACTTCATCAGTTGAAACATGATGGTAGCGGACATTGTATTTACGACAAGCTTCTAGCAATGTATATGTTCCGATAATATTAGTTTGAATAAAAGGTGATGGATCTTTTAAAGAATTATCATTGTGACTTTCTGCAGCGTAATGTACTACCGCATCTGTTTTGCTAACAAGTTCATCAACTAGTTTAGCGTCAGTAATATCTCCCACTACTAGCTCAACACGATCAGCAGGTAGTCCAGCTAAATTTTCTTTATTTCCTGCATAAGTTAATTTATCTAACACGGTAATGTGAACATCTGGGTGGTTATTAACCACATAATGGACAAAATTAGAACCAATAAATCCGGCCCCACCTGTTACAATAATATTTTTCATTTAAAAACACCTCTCCTATTTAGATTTCTCCATACACAAACGGATTGTCTTTTTCAAACTCTGTAAACGTTGGTTGTGCAGCATCTTTTTCAGATGTAATTGCTTGGTCAAAATCAATAGGCCAATCAATATTTAGTTCAGGAGTTTTAAATGAAATCCCACCATCTGCTGCTGCATTGTAGTAACCATCACATTTATAAAGGAAATTAACATCATCTGTTAATGTTACAAATCCATGGGCATACCCTTTAGGAACTAATAATTGGCGATGGTTACTTGCAGAAAGAATATATCCTTCCCACTGTTTATAAGTAGGTGAACCTTTTCGAACATCGACAATAACATCTAGTACTGCCCCTGTCACGACCCGAATTAATTTAGTTTGTGCAGCTTCTCCACGTTGAAAATGAAGTCCTCTTAAAACGCCAGCTTGTGTTGATAATGAATGATTATCTTGGATAAAATCAATATCTATTCCAGCTTCTTTGAAATCTTTGTCTGAATATGACTCCGTAAAAAAGCCGCGATTATCACCAAATACTGCTGGTTCAATAATCTTAACATCTTGTAACTTTGTTGTTGATACTTTTAATTTACCCATTACTTTTTATCCTCTTCTTCTGCGATACGTAACATGTACTGTCCATAATCATTTTTTTTGAGTGGTTGTGCTAGATCAATTAATTGTTCGCGTGAAATATAACCCATTCGATAGGCGATTTCCTCTAAATTAGCTACTTGCATATTTTGCATTCTTTGAACAGTTTCAATAAACTGCCCTGCTTCAAGTAAACTTGCATGTGTCCCTGTATCAAGCCAAGCAAATCCACGTCCCATAATTTCAACATGTAGTCTTCCTTTTTCAAGATAGACCTTGTTAACATCCGTAATTTCAAGTTCGCCACGTGGTGACGGCTTAATATTTTTTGCTATATCAACAACTGAATTATCATAAAAGTATAAGCCTGTTACTGCAAAATTACTTTTAGGGTGATCCGGTTTTTCAACAATCGAAATTGCTTTATGGCTCTCATCAAATTCAACAACACCAAAACGCTCGGGATCACGCACTTGATAACCAAATACGGTAGCCCCCTCAGTTTGATTTGCAGCCCGTTCAAGCATCTTAGTCATACCTGGACCATAATAAATATTATCACCTAAGATGAGCGCAACGCTATCATTACCAATGAAATCAGCACCAATAATGAATGCTTCTGCTAATCCATCTGGTGTAGGTTGAACGGCATACTCTAAATTAATGCCTAATTCAGAACCGTTGCCCAATAATTCTTGAAAACGTGGCGTATCTTCAGGAGTAGAAATAATTAGAATATCCTTGATACCTGCCAACATTAATGTTGATATTGGATAATAGATCATTGGTTTATCATAAATCGGCATCAGCTGTTTACTTGATGCACGTGTCAATGGATATAAACGAGTCCCACTACCTCCGGCTAAAACTATTCCCTTCATACACTTTTCCTCCTAAAATATTCTAATTAATTTTTGTAAATGGTAGCTACAATAACTACTTAACACAGCTTTTAAAAATAAAAATCATTATTTATTTAATATCCTTCTTAAAACCAATTTTTTAACATAATTTGTTTCGTCATATCTAATAAATAAGAAATAGAATAATGTACTTGCTAGAATAAATACAACAGCAGATGCTATCAAAATACTGAAAATCCCTTGAATTACAATAATTTTTAGTAAATACGAAATTATTCCTAATTCTATTCCAATTATTCCCATATAACCAAAATATTTAAGATAATATTTTTTCATACTACGTTTGAATCCATATTTGAATAAGATAAGTGGTTCCCACCATAAATTAATTCCAATATTACTTACTATTGTACCAATTAATATACCATTAATGCCGAGATTTGTTGTCATTAACAAAAGAATTGAAACTATCATATTAACTACAGCTTCAAGTAGTGATTTATATCTCATTGGCCAAAATAATCCACGTGCACCAATAAAATTTAATACAGTCTGTCTAAATTGAACAAGTACAAAATTTATAACAATAAGTAACACGGTAAAGTTCGATAAGACGTAATTTGATCCTATCCAAAATTTAATAAAAGATTCAATAACTGCGTATAACGTTATAGCAATAACTGATGTAATACCGGCATTTATATACATATAACGATAAAACACAACTTCTTGATAATCTTCATCCTCCGTTACTCCTAGATTACCTAATCCAGCTGTGACAGCAGAGATACTTTGTGTCAACACACTGGAAATACTATTTACAATCAGCATATAATTAGAATATATTCCTACTAATCTAACGCCTAAAAATGCCGATATTAATATATTATCCGTTCCAAAAACTAATATAGTACCAATTTTTGAAGAAACAGTCCCAAATATATTTTTCTTCATATAGTTGATGACTTTAGGATTTACTTTAACAGTTTTCATTTCGGAAAGAAATTCAAATTCCCTATCAACAAGTTTTGAAATTCTCAAGTTAGATAACAATGTTATAATTATTTGGATTACTAAGTACCAAACATATTGTCTAAATAAAAGTAAAAAGATAATTTGTAATACTGTCTGCATTATCGTAAAAATTAATCTATTTAAACTATCCTTATATCCTTCTTGATTTGCAATTAATAAGGAACGTTTATACGTAAAAAAGTAACTAACAACCGTATTTAATAAAAATAGTACAAACATAACTCGCGGAAATGGTACAGGACTACCGCCCTTCATTAAAATAGTTATAAATGGAGTAAATGCTAAACCCATAATCAAAATTACGATACCAATCACATTATACACTTTTCTAAATAAATTCATGACACCAGCAATTTCACCATGATTACTAGTAGCAAGAGGATCGTACAGTGAGTACGTTATCGCCCCACCAATCCCTAATTCAGCAAAGGATAGAAAACTCAACACATTAGCATATAGCCCATTGATTCCCATGTAATCGGCACCAAGAGTTTTAATAAATACTGTCTGCAATGCAAACTTCAAAACTAACATTATTACTTGCGATAGTGCAGCGATTGATGTATTTTTAGCTGCTATACCAGTTCGAGAATTATTATTCATACATCACACTTACCCTCATCTGTTAAGTTCTTGTACACGTTTAATTTCTGTTTTAATTTTATCCGTGTACTTTAACATGCCGTTATCATAGACATCATTAATATCGTGCTTCTTAAAATCAAGATAACTACGTTCTTTTATATCATTACTTTGATCAGCATATCCTCTTTTTACTTTATTCTCGAATTCTTCAAGTGATTTTGCATAGTAATGATTAACCCTCACGTGTTCCCTTGATACAATTTTAGGTCTTTTTTCATTTGTCCATGGATATCCCCATAACCTATTTCCGTTTTCATCAGTCGTTTTACCGGCCACATCATACCAATGTGGTATTCTCATATCAATTACTAATCTAGGATTTACGATAGGTTTTGAATCTAAAATAATATCATTTTTTGATCTATTTAAAAATGTCTCAGTAACTAATCCATTTGATTTTTTAATCAAATTAGATGAGCCGAACATCACCCAACCAATTTCAATTTGAGCAACGTTTTCACTAAATTCATTTAAAAAAGAATCAATATTTTTTTCATCAATTAATACTAAATATTCATCTAAATCTAGTGTTAATAGCCATTTTGTTTCTGTCTTACAGCGCTCGACAGCATCCAGATATGCTGGTATTTGTTGCTTATCACCCGGAAAATAGATATATTCAACCACTTTACTTTTAATATACGGTTCTAAAATTTCTTTTAAATTATCAGTAGATTCGTTATCATAAATATAAAATTTTGATATACCAATAATTTTATGATATTCAATCCATTCTTGAACGTATAGTGCTTCATTTTTAATAATTGCCACTAATGACACGCTATTAATAAAATCAGTTTTTTCTTCAATTATTTTTACTTGTTTATACCTTTTATTTCCGTAGTTCATCTTATTTTTCATATACTTTATCATATTATATGCCGTAATAAAATTACGCCTAAAACTTTTTTTTATTAAATTGATAGTAACCACCTAATCACTCTCTATTAAACAAACCATATAATTATTCTTTGTGCTGTTGTATTAATTAAACTATGAAATTTATGATACAAAGAATATCTTTTAAAGATATTCTTTGTATCATAAAACTTATATGTATCTTCTAGCATTTTTTTTTCAGTATCATTTTTAATGATATTAGAAAATCTTTCATACAGAACAATATTTTCCTTTTTAATCCGACCTAATTGTTTATATCTTATTTTTAATCTACGAAAAACTTCATACAAGTGTACATTACTCTTACCAATTCCGATGACGTTATTTTCATGTTGTCTATAGTAAACCGTTACTTTATCAATGTACGTTAAATTCCCACTTGCTGAGCTGATTTTAGCAATAATTGAATCATGCATTGTTACATTTTCAATATCTTCATCTGTTAACATAAGTACTTCATCTCTTAGTTTCTTATTAATTGCTAATGCCGCTCCGGTTACTTTAAAATTGAATAATAAATCATTCAATGAATGATTATAATTTTCGCCTACTAACATTTTAGACATTTTAATATTTGTTGAAACAGCCTTTTTATCAGCAATCATAAGATCTGAAAATATAGCTTGTGTTATTTTATTGTCTAACAAATCAAATTTATCCATAAATTGCATTATTTTATCTGAAACCCAAACATCATCTTGATCAGAAAAAAAATAGTAATCAGCATCGACAACCCTAAGTAATTCAAAAAAGGAACGTTTAACACCCATATTTCCGCTTGAATAAATTATTTTTAACAAATTTTTATTTTCGTATCTTTTTAAAATATCTATTGTATTATCTGTTGAACCATCATCTCTAACATAAATCTGTATGTTATCTTCATTTTTATATTTTTGCTCAATAATACTATTTAATTGTTCCTCGACGTACTTTTCGCCATTATACGTTGACATAATCACAGCTATATTTTTCAAAAATTTACTCCTTAATTACTTTTCTTTAAACGACAATGCTAAAGCGATTTCCAATGTACTAAATATGGAATACTGTCAACAAATTCTTGTGGTACTAACACTCCATAAAACGCTATAACAGCTAATAAGAGTATCCCCACCATCATTAAATCAATCTTTAATAATATTCTACTATCAATCTCATCTTTATGCTCCCTAATTAGCGCGTATGCAATTATAATTGGTGCGAAAGAGTTACGTTGGAACCGTTGATATTGTATCGACATAACTAAAAATGGGAGTGCTACAAGACCAGTTAACGAAATTAAGAATAACAATTTCAATTTATTTTTAATCTCAGTTGATAGGCTATTAATTTTCAAAAAATAATATCCAAGTCCTAACATTGAAAAATATGATAAAGCTATTTCTATAAGCATTATTTTTGATGAACCAGCAGCATAACTTGTGTTCAGTTTATCAAACAATTGTGTCCTAGATGAATGCAATGAAACTTTCGTTATTATATTTTTCAATAAACCACTTAAACCTGGAATAAATTGTACAATTGTTAAAATTACAAAAAAACCAATAATTAATTGTACAAAAATTTTCACATATTTTTCGCTCAAAAAGCTTAAGGGAATTATTATTAAAAATATATATCCAGATGAATGCATTGATGCGCTCAATAAGATTAATCCGATGGCAATAATAATATTTTTTACATTTTTTTTCTGTAAAAAACTTAGCCCTAATAGAGCAATAGAAATCATAAAAAAATTACGTGCCTGTGTTGCCTCATTAAAAAAAGGAAAAATTGCAAAAACCCAAACAAAAGATCCTAAATTCTTTGTAAATCTTAATATTGCAACTGTCAAAATAATAAAACTAACAATAAATAATATTAATCTAAAATCAGCATATGTCACTCCGTTTGCCGCAAAAATTCGAGAAAGCCACATATAGCCCCACTCAAATTGGTGATTATATGGTGCTAAAGAACTATTATCATAATTAATAAGATAACTAGGATAATCGGTCGTCGTCATCTTACTAGCAGCACCCGCTAGCCATGCTAATATTCCGATTCCAATGAACGGAATGATATTATTTTTTTTACCATGAACATGATCCAAAAAGAAATTGGTTACTATTGCAAATAAATATGTCATATAAACTCCTAGATAGTCATTTCTTAAACAATTAATGAAATTTGCTTATGCTGTATTCCATTTTTAATTAAATTTTATGTAAATACTAACATTATTTTTTGAATAACCTTAATATTTCCTCCAAATAGAGTAAGGTATTGTGACCGTGAATATTGGTAAAAAAACCATTCTTTTTGCCAAATATTATGGCTTCGATACCCTTCTTTTCTACAAAATATTTCAACATAGTAATTCTTTTTTTTATTTTAATAGGCGAATTTGAAAATTGTAGTTCTAATTCATTAACCAATTTGGAAAATCGATCAAATTTAACTTTATATTTTTTTAAATCAATTAACTTACTTTTTATAATTGTACTTTTTTTATGTGCATCGGCACCTCTTGTAATATTAAATGAATGCATTCTATGACCATCAGTCGCACTATCTATATATCCAATCCCATCATATAATCCAGCAACTAATGCAAGCCATGCATCATGATTAACTGCTTCTATCGGGATGTTTTTTGAAATTTCTAATAAGTTACGATTAATAATCATCGTATTACCCATTAACCAGTTATGTAGAAAAATACGTTGATATGTTGGTTTATTTTTCTTTTCTACACCACTGTAGTTCACACTTCCGTCCCCCACTACTTCAAAAAACTCGTCATAATTCGTATATACAAGCTTAGGCAGTACTTTTTCGTTAGGCAGGTGTCTAATTTCATTTAATGATATCTCAATTTTATTTGTATACCATACATCATCCTGATCTGAGAACATAACATATTCATACTGGTCTGGAACGTTATTCATTAAAATTTCAAAATTTCCTAATTGGCCCTTTTCATTAATATTTAGCGAGCTATCTAGTATCGTTATTTTAGGATCTCTTTTAAAATTATCTAAAATTTTACTGGTATTATCTTTCGAAAAATCATCTCTAATAAATAGGTGCCAATTCCCATATGATTGATTCTTAATACTTTCAATTTGCTCCATTAAAAATTTTTCACCATTGTAGGTAGCCATTAAAATTGCAACGTCACTCATAATTAGATCCTCCTAATTAGCTAAAGTGTTCAGCGAATATTTTTCTTAATTGTTCTTTCGTTTCTGAAAGGCTCTCCAATGGTAACGATATGTCGTTTATAACAACTATTTTTGCCTTGGATTTTAAGGCGCGCTTTATTTTTGAAAAATCTCCATCTTCTGGCAACTTCTCAAACTTTCCAAACGAAAATCTACGTGGTTCAAAATTCCCTTTTGAAAGTTGCCAATCGCGTGCCAACCAAATATTTACATCATTTCTAGTACGAAAACGATTTTTACTAAGTTCGGCTAACAAAGCTGGTTCTTTTTGATATATTTCTTTAAATGTACTTTTCAATAAACTACTAGGCAAATGCGGTTCATACCATCCCAGAACAGACCTATATGGTAAAACTAAGAAATTTCTTACATTTTGAAACCCGTATTGCCAATTAAATATTTTAAAGAAATTCTTCTTCAAAATATTATTTTTTGAGAACCACTTATTAATAATAAGTATATTATTAAAAGGTATTAACGAAAATTCTTCCGACGGTTGAATAAGTCCCATTAATCCTACATCCTTAGGAGTCCCATCTTGAGAAAAGAAATCTGTTGGATCTACCTTGTTAGTTATAAACGTATCGTCATTAAATACGATAAAATGTTCCGATAAATTTTTAATTCTTGGAATATTCATTTCAATGACATTCGAATTAAAAGTAGGTAAATATTCTTCAGGAATAAAATCAGAATGATCAACAATTGTTAGATTTTTCATGTCCAATGGAAACTTCGGAACTTGTTTGTCGGTAATTAAAAAAATATGGTTTACCCATGGTGCAAATTTTTTTACACCTTCAAACCACCATTTAAAAATATCATAATCTCTGAAACGTTCATCCGCATTTAAATTTTTGTTTCCCGCGTACTTATTTTTTTTATTCCGCCAGATATCATCATTTCCATCAACCCATGTCACTACAAAATCAATTTTAAAATTATCACTCATGACTAAGTTCTCCTTAATATTTATTAGTGATTTTAATATTCAGATAAAAAGTGTTAATCTATTTTCAATCTTATATTTAGAGCCAAATTCTTCGTATTCTAGCCTTAAGCTCCCCATTAAATAATTGCTTAATATAATATTGGAAATATCTGCGGATACCATTAGGCCATTTTCCTTCATTATATTTCTTTATATTTTCAATAGACAACTTTTCATCTGTTATAAACTTATTAGGTACAATTAAAAAGCTATGGTCATCATTTGATATTTCAACATCAACTTGCATTTTTCTTTTTTGTAAATGAATATATTCTATCTTTTTAGTTTTAATTTTTCCGTTATCAATATAATTCATTACTAGTTCCCCATCATGCCATCTAAACACTTGATATTGTTTTCCCTCAGAAATATCAAGTGTTATAAATCGAAATGCTTTTACCCAAATATCAGCATAATAGACCTTTTCTTTATATGGATCATATATTCTCATATCTGTGTCGGGCATAAATTTTGCAGTTCCCCAAATTTCATCAAAGTGAGTTGCGTCATCAGTTGTAAATGCCTGCTTATAATTGTACGTCCCTTTTTTATGATGATCAATTTTATATGCATTATTAATTTGATTATTATTTCTATACATTTGAAAATGTCCACGAGTATTTATTTTGTCATATTTTTTTAGTATATCCTCAGATAAAAATTTTTTTAAATCTCCAAATATAGTATCAATATCCACAAATCCCCACCAATCATATCCCGAGATGTCTTCCTCAAATATTTCACCGTAAGCCGGTTTGTAGTCATTCAACTTATACGGATTATTAATTTTTATAGGAAATGTATAATGTGATCTTATTTTCGCTTGAATATCTTTAAAGTTGACTATTTTTATTTTAACATTCGGTATGGTTGTAGATATATTTTGATCAGTATATATTAGAAAATCTATCTCATTATTATATTCCGCTGATTTTAACCATAAATCAAAATAATTTGGTAATTCTCCAAAATATATAGCTATCAATACTATTTTTGTGTTTTTAATCATTGCGAATCCTTTCAATTTATAGACAACATCGCATAATTTAAATTTTAGAATATAAACTATACATAATTTCATTTACATTCTTAATACTATATTTTTTTGATACTTCAATATTGTTTTTAACAATTTTTTCGTATTCTTTATCATTGATGCCTAGTAAATTTTCTATAGCTTTCACAAACTGGGAAATATCAGTAGGATCATCCACTACACACCCGCTGATACCATTTTCTGTGTAATCTTTGATCCCCCCTAAGTAAGTACTTACTAATGGAAGACCAGTAGCCATAGCTTCTAATCCCGCTAGTCCTAATCCTTCTCGTTTAGATGGAAAAAGAGAAAAATCTGCTATATCTAAATATTGTTTAATATTTTCAGAATAACCTGTAAAAATAATCTTTTCTTCTAATCCATACTCTTTCACTTTTTTTTCTAATAAATCTCTTTGATCTCCAACACCGCATATAATATATGTAATATCAATTTTATCTTTCAATTTATTTACTGCTTCTATTCCCACAATATGATTTTTCCGCTTAGATAATTCACCTACAGAAATCATCACTTTACTATTCTTACTTATCTTTAAATCAGTTTTCAATTCATCGATATTAGTTGATTGTTCTCGTAATTGTTCCCATTTTATTCCAACGCCAGGCACATGTAAAACTTCTTTTATACCAAAAGATTTTCCAATTGAGTAATCTTCATTGTTGATTGTTATTAAAATATCCGTATATTTAGATAAGTAACGTTCTATAGGATAAAATAATATCCAATCTTTTTTCGGCCCGCCCTTAAAGAACTGAAAGCCATGTGCCGTATAAACAATTTTAGTTTCTTTATTATTTTTAAAAACTAATCTAGTTAATACACTTCCCATCGGTGAATGGCAATGCACAAAATTATAGGTAGTTGTACTTGCTAATTTTTCAAGCTGATTATATGCTTTTTTATTTGCTTTTATTGAACCAATTCCTCTTAAAAAGTCAATTTGATGACAAATTATATTTTTTCCTTCAAGCTTCTTTTTTAAGGAATTAGCCATATCATCTGGTATAGTTCCAGCGGAATAAAAGTTAGTTGCAACTTCCACATTATATCCTAATTCTTGTAATATTCTGATATTATCCATATTAAATTGTTCAATCATTGAAGCAACCGACGCAACGATTAAAACTTTTTTCATTTCTTATCCTCCATTAAAATTTTCGTTATCGTATTTTCTAATGTAAGTCCTAATGTATATTCGAAAGAGCACTCGCTAATTTTTTTATCATAAACTTTACTACCATATATTTTATTAAAAACACGAAACTTCCTTGATAATAGAGAAATAAGCGGATTAAAAATAGAGATAAAGTATACTTTCTTTCTTAATAATTTCCTTGTTACTTTGATTACATCGCTTGTAGAAACATATTCTTTATTTTGAGGGAAATAAAGGCCTGATGCATCATTAATAATTATCTGTTTGATAAATTCTGTTAATACATCTACATAAATCATACTTCGTTCATTGTTAATACTTGGGAAAATCAGGGATTTCTCAGCTAACTTCAGTAGCCTTGGAAAATTACCCTTACTATTCGGTCCGTAAACCATCGGAGTTCTGATAACAACCGTTTTAAAGTTATCGTCTGCTAATTTTTGAATTTCTACATCTGCCTGTAGCTTACTATCACCATAAAAATCAATTGGGTTCATTATTGTCTCTCGAGTAATTATATTAGTATTTTGTAGTCCATTTTTTTCACCATATACTATCATACTTGATAAAAAAATAAATTGTTTCACTCCCTCAGATTTAGCTTTTTTAGCCAAATTAATTGCGAGATCTCTATTTACTTTATAATATTGATCCTCCATACTCGGATCCGAAGATACATGTGCAATACCCGCAACATTAAGTACTACATCATATAGACCAAAATTTTTTCCTCTCCATTTATCATCTCGAACGCTCATCATATCAACTGATATATCTTCCGATTCTGATTTATTAATCCAGCTTTTAAATGCCCCTCCAATATAACTATGTGCACCGGTTATCAAAACTCGTTTAGTCATCACTCTTACCTTCCTTTACACCATCACTCTTTAAAACTGATGTAATTGTTCCAAAAAAAATTTTTAAATCTTCTGAAAAAGATAAAAGTTGCACGTAATCACCATCAATTTTTGATTTCTCAGCAATAGATAATTCATCTCTCCCACTAATTTGTGCTAATCCAGTTAACCCTGGGTAAACGTTATTAGCGCCGTACTTTTCACGTTCGTTAATTAAATCTTCTTGACTCCAAAGTGCTGGTCGAGGACCAACGATACTCATCTTACCTGTTAAAATATTAATAATTTGTGGTAATTCGTCAAGACTCGTTTTTCGTAAAATTTTACCCGAGCGAGTAATGAAAGCATCCGGATCTTTCAATAAGTGAGTAGGTACATCAGGTGTATCAGTTCTCATCGTCCTAAATTTTAAAATACCAAAGTAGGTTTTATTAATACTTACCCGCTTTTGTACAAAGAAAATAGGGCCTTTCGAATCGACTTTAACAATAATTGCGATAATTAAAAAAATAGGCGATAAAAGTACAAGGCCTACTAAAGAAATAACAAAATCAATTGTTCTTTTAAAATATTTTTTATACATTAACGCATACCTTCCGAATCAATTGAGGGTTCACCATTATGAGTATGTGCATATCTAATAACTTCTTTTTTCAAAGCAGTACCAGTTAACGGCTCTACACTCTTAACAAAACTCATAATTTCATCAATCTTGTATGGTGTTACTTTACCCAAGAAAATTTTTTCAAATACTTGCTCTTGCTGTTTTTCACTACTTACTAATAATTCTTCATACAGTTTCTCTCCAGGTCTCATACCTGACTCAACAATATCAATATCGTTTTCAGTATATCCACTTAATTTAATCATTTTTCGTGCTAAATCAACAATTTTAACCGGTTTACCCATATCTAAGATAAATAGTTCTCCACCTTTAGATAGCGTCCCCGCTTGAATCACTAAACGGCTAGCTTCAGGAATTGTCATAAAGAATCTTGTCATTCTAAGATCAGTAACAGTAACTGGTCCACCTTTAGCTATCTGTTTCTTAAACAGTGGTACAACACTACCACGGCTACCAAGAACATTACCAAAACGAACAACGGCGAATTTTGTATGACCTGGTTCATTCAAACTAGTTACAATCATTTCAGCGAGACGTTTCGTTGCCCCCATAATATTAGGCGGATTTACTGCTTTATCAGTTGAAATCATTACAAATGATTTCACATTTGCAGACTTAGCAGCTTCAGCAACATTTTTCGTACCATAAACATTATTTTTAATGGCTTCAGTTGGGTTAGCTTCCATTAATGGTACATGTTTGTGTGCTGCAGCATGATAGACTATTTCTGGTTTATATTGTGCCATTAAGTCAAAAATATGTGCCCGGTCTTGAACATCCGCAATAATCGGCACAATTTCAATTTTCCCAGCATAAAGATTTTTTAATTCTTGATGAATCAAATAAATTGAATTTTCTCCATGTCCTAGTAAAATTAGTCGTTTAGGACCAAATTTGCTAACCTGTCGACAAATTTCTGAACCAATAGAGCCACCCGCTCCTGTAACTAAAATTGTTTTACCATATATTTTGCTTTCAATCTTAGCCATATCAAGTTTAATCTCTTGTCGACCCAGTAAATCAACAACGTCAATCTCATGCATTTTTCTAGAATCACTATTGTCTTCTAACATATCTTCAAAACTTGACATGCGATTAATTTTAACTTTTAGAGGATTTAAAATATCTAACAAGTCCTCGTAATTATGGGGACTTAATGAAGGAATAGCAATTGAGACCTGTTCAACATCGTATTCTTCGACAATCATTGGAATTTCTTGGAAAGTTCCCAAAACTTTCTTACCCATCATCCACATTTTTTGTTTTTGAATATCATTATCGACGTATCCAATAACATTCAAGTCGGCATTATCTCTTTGTATTCTTTCCATTAAAGCTTCTGCGCCATCCCCTGCACCGACTATTAATGTTGTAATTAATGTTTCTGATTCTTCATTATTAAAGATATTTTCAACAAGATAGCGCCATGCAAATCGGCTGCCACCAATAAAAAGGAGGGCCAGTAAATAAGTTAATATTCCAAAACGAATACTATAATTTGAACTTATGAAAAAATAACTAATATTACTAATAACTGCTGTAATTGTTATTGCAATAAAAATTGCAATTATTTCTTTAAAGCTAGCATACCTATTAATTTTAGAAAAGAGGTTTAATGAGTATCCAATTATTAGGTATAAAATCAAACATATACACCCAAATTCCAATAAATCAGAGTTACTAAAACTAATATACGGCCCTAAAAATAACCTCGATAATGAAATTGAAACTACCCAAATCAAACTATCCAATCCAGTTAAAACAACCTGTTTACTTTTCCTAGTCACCTATAATCCCTGCTTCCTTAAATTATCCTACGTCTACTTAATTATTATTTATAATAGCCATAATACCCACCATAATAACCTGACTCATCACTACCTGAAACATCATTCAAAATCGTCCCAATGATTCTTGCATGAACGGTATCTAATAATTCTTTTGCTTTCAAAACGGCACCTTTATTTGCCACACCTTGTCTCACAACTAAAATTGTACCATCAACTTTTGTTGCAACAATTTGTGCATCTGTTACAGAAATTAATGGTGGTGTATCGATGATAACCATATCCATTTGTTCAGCGACAGCTGTAATTAAAGAATCCATCCGTTTTGTATTCAATAATTCTGAAGGGTTCGGTGGAGTAGGACCTGCAGGCATAACATATAAATTTTCAATTGGTGTTTCTTCAACTGCTTTTGCAACATCAATACTTTTTTCAGTCAAACAATTTGTAAGCCCGGTTTCATTACTCAAACCAAAAGTTTGATGCGCAGTTGGTCTACGCATATCGGCATCAATTAACAATACTTTCAGTCCTTGATTAGCATATGTTACAGCAAGATTAGTTATAACTGTTGACTTGCCTTCTGATGGACCTGATGATGTCGCCATAATAACTTTCATTTCTTTATCAACACTTGAAAATTGGATATTCGTACGTACAGTCCTAAATTGTTCTGCAATCGTTGATGTTGGTTGAGTAACAGTAATTAATCCAACACCGTTATCAATACTATCAGTTGATAACTTTTTATCTTTTTTTAATAAACTCATCATTCAATAACCCCTTATCTATTTTAATTAGTATGCTTTCTTTTTCTTGGTGTTGATTGTCCAAAAAGTCCTTGACTCTTATTAGTTTCGTCAATATGGTTAATCATACCTAAGTTTGAAAGACCAAGATCTGTCAAAAAATCAGCGTTTTTAACTGTTTTATCAAAAAGTTCTATTGCGAATGCAATCCCAATTCCGATAAGCCCCCCTAGTAACAGACCTATTAATACATTCATCTTTTTATTAGGTGATACTGCATTAGGTTTTGCAACTGCATCAGCAACAATTGTTACATTATTAACTTTCATCACTTTTTTTATTTTATTTTTAAACGTATCAGCAACAGAGTTTGCAATATCAGCCGCGCGATATGCATTAGTATCTTTAACAGTTACACTAAAAACCTGTGAATTTTCTTGATTTGATATACTTATCTGATTTTTTAAATCATCACTCGTACCAACGAAATTATCTTTTTTAGCAATTTCTTTTCTCACAGGATCTAGTACAATTTTATTTTGAATAATGTCTTTATACGTATTAATCATTTGGACATCTGCTTGCTGTGTATTGTAAGCAGCCCCTACATTATTGGCAGTTTCTGTTCTATTAACTAATATTTGAACAGTCGAGTTATATTTTGGCGTCATAAAGAACATGGTTACAAAAAATGCTAATAGTGCCCCCGCAATTATTAACCCAATAATTAATTTAAGATGTTTCTTTAAAATGCTAAAAACTTGTTCAAGATTGATTGTCTCTTCCATTGATATAATTCTCCTAGTCTAAGTCTAATTGTTTTCTGATCATGTTGGATACTTTCGTTACTTGTGCTGATGGAACAACTTCATACGACACACCATTTATCATTTGTGATTGTCCTTGAAGTTGAACATCTTTAATTGTGCCTATAGCACTACGATACTGAGTCACTATTTTTTTCATATCAGAAAATTTCAAATTTGTTTTCATATTGCTCTCAAGTACACTCAAAATTGCTTGATAATTTGTGACACCATCAATAGAAGCTATTTTTTTACCTAATTCAGTCACAACCGAGCGTTGTCTTTTTTGACGCCCGTAATCACCATTAGGATCAGAATGTCTCATTCTAGAAAAGTCTAAAACATTACTTTCAGTTAACTCAATATCACCTTTTACGTATTGATGCCTTCCCGCTGAAAAAGCAAATGGATTATTGACCGTAATTGGACCAACGGCACCCGTTAATTCTTCCAGGCCCTTCATATTCATCTGAACATAGTAATCAATTGGAATATTTAAATAGTTTTGAATAGTATCCATCGCTAAGGAAACATCCCCATAAGCATATGCAGCATTTAATTTATTATCTGTCCCGTGACCTGTAATCGGAATCTTCGTATCACGAGGTAAACTCGTTAATGTCGTCAAGTTTGTTTTAGGATTAATTGTCGCAACCATCATTGTATCCGATCGACCTTGATCTGTTCTCCCATCTTCGCCCGTATCAACACCCAAAATTAAAACTGAGAAAGGCGCCTCTTTATCAAGAGAGACACTCCCGGTTGTTCGTTTACTTTTAACATTTACTTTTTGATATGTATTATCTACAACGTCTTTTGCATCTAGATAAACCTTCGCCATCAACACACCACCAATAACCAATAGTGCGGCAACGACGATTCCGACACCAATCCCCCATTTTTTCAGTGTACTCATTTTTTTCTTTTTATGATGATGCTTCTTGTGGCTACCTTGGTGTTTAATATTATCTTCACTCATAATTAATTACCCCTAAATTTTTTAGATGTATACAATGACACAATAATTTATTATACATGTTACCAGACTTAAATGAAACTTAAAATCGTTTGTCTAATCATTGTTTAATCTTATTGTCAACTGATATGATATTCTAAACATTTTGACCACGCTTTCAAAGTTGTAGTGCTCTACACTTTTAATTATACGTTATATTTAAAAGTATTATATTTCATTTTTAATACAGAAAAAGAACATCATTAATTATGTTCTCTTTTTGAAGTCCCTATTACTTGTTAAAACTATATCATAACTTAATTTCTTTTTTATAATCAGTGATTTTTATAAAAACAGCACTAACGCAACTAATTATCCAAGTGGCTAGAACGATGATTAAACTAATTCTTGTTATTATTTTCGTATGATAACCAATGACTAACCTATTTGTACCTATTTTAGTTGCTTTAACGGTTGGACTACCCATAGTTGACAAGGTCATTTTTTTAGGATCAAGGCTATTACCATTTAATTGAACAGTTGAATTATTATAGACTATCGCGGGTAAAGAAATCTCATTTCCTTTTTTTGTTGCGTTCCAACTCAGACTTAACTTTCCTTCACTATTAATCGTTTTACTTACTTCATCTTTATTTTTTTTCATGTCTAATCGATAATCATGATAAGGACGTTCACTTAATACTCGATTATTAGGTAAATAGTCTGGCGATGCCTTGGTAATCAACTTTAAACCATCATCTAGATTTGAACTCATAAATGCTTTGGTAATCTGTTCGTTACTCGTATTATCTGCGATATCAACATTATTGGGAGAAACTATCGACTGATTAGTATGCCATGCTTCATTACTTTTTTGAATTTCTAAATACGATTGTACTCCGACAACAAGACCTCCAACAATTAAGAATAGATCAATATACTTCCGATAATTTTTAAATGAACTACTTGATAGTGTTGCACTAAAACCCGCTAATAATAAAACTACAGCGAACCCTTCAAAGCGACGTGGGTATTGCAAGAAACTTTGTATTGATGGGATAACCTGGGCTAAATCCGTCCAAGGAACTAATTTTGACGTTAAGACTAAGAAAACTAAACCTAAACTAGTTACTACTTTATTAGTAACCGTAAATTTTGCTTGTTTTATAAACAATAAACTAATTTGTACTACAAATATGAAGCTCATAACCAAACCAATTTTAGTAAGCGTTGGCCCCCCCATCGATAAATTCATAGTTGAATTGGACATCATCACATTAACGTGCGGTGCGTATAATTTATTGTTTGCGAAAACATCTAACATGGCACCCCAAACATTAAATGTCAGAACTAACGATAATAACCCCGCCCAAAAACAGGTTAATAATAGTTTCGATTTTTGATTCGTTTGAATAAAACCAACTATAAAAAAAACGAATAGGACACCAATCGACATCAAGGCACTTAAAACATGTACCTGTATCATTACCGACATGGTTAACGCTAAGGGTAGAATTCGCAATCCTTCTGCGTTATTTTTGATCATTTTAACACCCATTAAAACAACTAGTGGCACTAGCATGATACCCCAAGCCATAAAATTTTGCTCAGTTGACCATCGCGCAATCCACAAGCTACCCATAAAAAGAACAGCCATTAATAGTGAGATATCTTTGGTCGAAGTTATTTCTTTAGCTAGTAAATACATTGAGTAACCACTAATAAAGAAAATTAAAAAAGAAGAAATAACCTGAAAATTAAACCAACTATGTACGAGTAGTAGCAACCCACCTAGCAGATAAGCAAATCCAGGCCCATACACAGCATTGATAATCCGACCACTTTGTTGAAACCCGTAATTTGTTTGGAAATAGTTAAAATTGCCTGTTTTAAATTGCATATAGATATCGTAAATACGATTAAAATGAAATAAAGAATCAGAACCTAAAACTAAACTATGTGCGAGTATCTGAGGTAAGACTAAAAACAAGCTCACACTAAACATAACAATAAATACACCGACATGATTTTTTAAATTAATCGACTTATTTTTCAATTAACTTACCTCCCCTAACGATTTATAATATTTTATTTTTTCTTACTAAATCGACTTTTATATTGCTTAAATAAGCTATTTAGCTGAATAGATTGTGCTTCAACTTCACCATGTCGAACAATAGCAATCGATGCATTAAGAACAGCACCTAGCATGATTATCCATGCCCCAAAATCCAGCCAGAATAACATAATCATTACTGTTCCGATTGCACCATAACTACTAAAAGCGCCACCGAAATACTGCACGTATATCGAAAATACTTGGGTCAATAAAATCCACCCAATGGTTGTCAAAATTGCCCCTGGTAAAACTGCCCTGAACCTAAGTCTTGCACTAGGTAATATCCGATAAAGTAATAAAATAATAATAAAAATACCGATTAAGGCGACAGGCCATTTAACCGTGGTAATCACAGTTAAAAATTCTCCCGGCAAATGTAAAATGGGTGTCAACACCTCAACTACTATTTGACTGAACCCAAAGAACAAAATAATAGCACCTAAGGAGATAACTAACCCAATCGTTAACACAAACGATACAATTCGCCCAACAATTGGATTTTGCTTCGTTTCAACACTATAGGCATGGTTGAAACTTTTCTTCAATGCATTAATCCCCTTACTTGTCGTCCATAACGTTACGACAGCACCAATTGACAATAATCCACCATTTCCATTTTTCAGAAACGATTCAATAAACGGTGCTAAAATGCTATATATCGCGGATGGCATCACAACTTTTACATATTCTAAAATAACGGACACCTTTAAATGAAGCATTGGTATTAAATTACCAATAAAAATAATTGCTGGAAAAATCGATAATAACGTATAGTACGCAATAATAACCGAAGAATTACTAACATCGGCATTAATAAATTGTGTTTTAAATATTTTAATAAACTGAACGAACTTACTTTTCATACGATTCCTCCGCGAAATACATCTATATAAGAATAAATTGTATCACATTTAGACAAAAAAATAGATTGAGCATTTAAAATCAGCCCAATCTTCTAATTTTATTATAATTTTTTAGATAACTCTTTAATGTATTCTCTAAGTTCATCCTTAACTTCTGGATGTTTCAAACCAAAATCAATACTTGTTTTTAAATAACCGAATTTATTTCCAACATCATAACGATCACCTTTAAATTCATGCGCGAATACACGTTGCACTTTATTTAAACGATCAATAGCATCAGTCAATTGGACTTCATTACCTTCACCAGGTTCTTGTGTTTCTAACATCCCGAAGATTTCTGGTGTTAACAAGTAACGACCAATAATAGCTAAATCACTTGGTGCTTCATCAACAGCTGGTTTTTCAACAAATTTTTCAACATCATATAGCCCTTTTGACACTTCACTTTGTGGTGCAATAACCCCATATTTTGATACTTCTTTATGTGGGACTTCCATTACAGCCAATGTTGAAGCATGTGTTTCTTCATAGCGATCCATCAATTGTTTTGTTAATGGTACCTTATCTTGCATGATATCATCACCCAACATAACAACAAAGGGTTCATCACCAACAAAGTCTTTAGCCATTAAAACAGCATCCCCTAAACCTCTAGGATGTGACTGGCGAATAAAGAACAAATTAATATCAGTTGTTTGCTCAACCATTTTTAATTGTTCTAATTTACCTTTAGCTTTAAGATTAGCTTCCAATTCAGGTACTGAATCAAAATGATCTTCAATTGGGCGTTTCCCTTTACCCGTAACAATTAAAATATCTTCAATCCCTGCTGCTTTAGCTTCTTCAACAATGTACTGTATCGTTGGTTTATCCACGATAGGTAACATTTCTTTAGCCATTGCTTTTGTTGCTGGTAAAAATCTAGTTCCCAAACCTGCTGCAGGTATAATTGCTTTTCTAACTTTCATAATTAACTTCTCCTTTTTTTCTTTATACGATATACAAAATCCCATTAATTTATCTCAAACTCTACGAATATTACAATTCTATCATGAATCCGCTACATTATACAAAAAAACTGCTAAACAATTAAGTTAGCAGTTCATTGTAGCTATCTATTTTATAAATATTTCGCATCAAATTCTGGATCTTGAGAGGTTAAAATCTTAGGACCATCTTTTGTGATAACAATAACATGTTCATATTGACACGACAAACTACCGTCAGCAGTTCTTGTTGTCCAACCGTTAGGATCATCACTTTCTGATTCCCAACCGCCAATATTAATCATGGGTTCAATAGTAATTGTCATCCCTTCTTTAAGACGTAATCCTTTACCAGCTTGACCATAATGAGGTACGGAAGGACTTTCATGCATGGTAGGTCCAATGCCATGTCCAACGTATTCGCGAACATCACCATAGCCCATTTGGTCTTCAGTATAAGTTTGGATAGCATGACCAATATCACCAATACGGTTACCAATAACGGCTTGATCAATTCCTAAGTAAAGGGCTTTATGCGTTACTGCCATTAATTTATCAATTTCTGGTGTAGATTCACCAACAACATAACTCCAACAAGAATCGCTCATTGCGCCATGTAAACTAACAACTGTATCTACTTTAACTAAATCATTATCTTTTAAAATTAACCCTTTACGTGGGAAAGCATGACAAATTTCATCATTAATGCTGACACAAGTCGCATATTTATAGCCTTCAAAGCCAATTTGTTCAGCAACACCACCATGGCTTTCAATATACTTACGTGAGAAAGTTTCAATTTCCCAACTAGAAATACCTGGTTTTATAATATCTCGTAATCCCTTATGCATCCCTGCAATAATAGCACCTGAAGCACGCATTTCTTCAATTTCGCGTTCTGATTTTAATGTGATCATTTAATTTGTTTCCTCCTATAATAAATAATTCTTCTCAACTATTATACCGCAATTGTATAGAATTTGTTACGAGATACTCAATTCCTTTCACAATCGTTTTTTTATCTGATATACTTTAACTACTATTTTAATATGGAAGAAGGAATTTAGTTTGGTTTCAGCTAAAGTTATTTTTGCAACAATTACAGGTAATAATGAAGACATCGCTGACATTATTACCGAAGCATTTGAAAATTTAGGTGCAACAGTTGAGATGGAAGAAATCTCACAATCAGATGCATCTGATTTAACTAACTTCGATATCAGCGTTGTCGTTCCTTATACTTATGACGAAGGCTCACTTCCTGATGAAGGCATGGACTTTTATGAAGACTTACAGGAGCTTGATTTAACCGGTAAATTATTCGGTGTTGCCGGTTCTGGCGATACATTTTATGGTGAGTTTTTTGGAACTGCTGTTGATAAGTTTGGTTCAGCTTTCGAAGAAGCAGGCGCAACAAAGGGTTCAGCTAATCTAAAAATCGATTTAGCACCTGAAGAAGAAGATATCACTAAATTAGAAGCTTTTGCTAAAGAGCTATTTGATAAAGTAACTAGCAGTGAAAACTAGTCATGAATAAAATAAATGAATTATTTCATAAACATTATGCCCTAATTTCGTATTTAATTTTTGGTGGTCTAACAACCCTAATTAACATCGTTACTTTTGTTGTTTTCCAATCATACCTTAGTGTAAATTATCAATTTGCAAACGTAATTGCATGGTTTGTTTCGGTTGTTTTTGCATTCGTCACTAATAAGCTTTGGGTATTTGGCTCAAAGAACACTCATGTTTCAGGTTTAATACGTGAAGTTTTATCTTTCTTTGGCTTTAGACTTCTATCATTAGTCATTGATCAATTAATTATGACAATTGGTGTTTCTGTTTTACACTTAGATGCATCACTCGTTAAGTTATTTGATCAAATTTTCATCGTTTTAATTAATTATATTTTTAGTAAGTTATTTATTTTCAAAAAATCATAAAATAAAATTCAGTAAATTCATCCTAGGGGGCACTTTATTTATGACAACCAAAGTTCTTTCAATCGTTGTGCCATGTTACAACGAACAAGAATCTATTCCGCTTTTTTTTGATGCGGTTGAAAAGGAGTCTATCAATTTACCAGATATCCGATTAGAATATTGGTTTATTAATGATGGTTCATCTGATAACAGCCTCAAAGAAATGCGCCAATTACAAAAAGATCATCCAGCAACAGTCCATTATGCTTCATTTTCACGAAATTTTGGAAAAGAAGCTGCTTTATATTGTGGCTTACAAAAAGCGACTGGCGATTACGTAACTGTTATGGACGTTGATTTACAAGATCCAACCAGCTTTTTGCCTAAGATGTTAGCTATTTTAGAAGATCCAGAAAATGACTACGACTGTGTGGGGACACGTCGGACAACTCGTCAAGGTGAACCTGTGATTCGCTCTGCATTCGCTACTCTTTTCTACAAATTAATAAATCGCATCTCAGATACTGAGATTGTTAATGGTGCCCGCGATTATCGCTTAATGACCCGTCAAATGGTTGATGCTGTCTTATCAATGTCAGAATACAATCGTTTTTCAAAAGGTATCTTCAGTTGGGTTGGTTTTAATACGGAATACTTAGAATACACAAATCAAGAACGTGTTGCTGGTAAAACAAGTTGGAATTTCTGGGGCTTATTCAAATATTCATTAGACGGTATCATAGCCTTTTCAGAAGTACCTCTTTCAATTGCAACATTTGTTGGTTTCCTATCATTTGTTGGCTCTCTTTTTGCAATTATCTTTATTATTATTAGAGCGTTACTCTATGGTGATCCAACAGCTGGCTGGCCATCAACGATTTCAGTTATCTTAATGATGGGTGGCATTCAATTGTTTTGTATTGGGATTCTTGGTAAATACTTAGGTAAAATTTTCTTAGAAGTCAAAAACAGACCCGTCTATATTATTAAAGAATCAGACGTCTTCAGTTCAAAAAAGGATTAATTATAGGGGGATTCCAGCTATGCAGAAGTTTCGTTTCGATCTAAAAAAATCAAAAATGACCTATCTTTATTACATTATCATTTTTGCAATTTTAGCTGTTCTTATTTTTGGAACTTACAAACTAGCTGGATACTCTTTAATTCAAAGTCATGATCCTGCTGAACAGCATCTACCTGTATTAGAAAATTATCGTCAACTACTTGGTGAATTCATCAACCATCCCTTTCAACCACTCCAAATGTGGTCTTGGAAATTAGGGCTTGGCGCAGATCAATTTCAAACATTTGCTTATTACGTTATTGGAGACGTATTCGCCTATATTACGCTATTATTTCCCTCAAGTGCCGTTGTGACTATTTACCAGCTCACACTCATTTTGAGGTTATTTTGCGTGGGGCTATCATTTATCTTCTTTGCGAGACACTTTAAATTAACGAATAGCGCGATCTTAGGTGGGGCAATCATTTATACCTTCACTTCTTTTTCACTTTATTCATCCCTAATGCAACCTTTTTTCCTAACACCATTCATTCTTTTTCCACTTATAATTGTCGGAATAGAAAAAATTTTACAAGGGTTTAAACCACATTTCTTCATTTTTGCTTTTTCATGGATGTTTATCAGTAACTTTTACTTCGCCATAGTCTTAGGCATCGGTGCTTTTGTATATTTAGTACTACGTTTCATTTATTATTATCGAAAAAATCTCAGTTTCTTTAAAACAGCGGGCACTTTTTTAATCAGTACAGTCATCAGTTTACTGATTTCTGCCTTTATCATGCTACCGTCAATTCTTGCGGTCTTTAGTTCAACTCGGTCAGGTGGTCTATTCGCAAATGGTTTGACCTCTTTCCCCGCTTATTACTACATTAATTTACCTGCTCAATTACTTGCTGGCGGAGTATCTTCTTTCTGGGTTAAATTTGGCTTTAGTAGTTTAGCTGTTCTAGCATTATTCCATCTGTTTTACCATTGGAAACACTACCCACTAATGACAACGAGTCTTTCAATTGGGTTGATTATGTTACTATTCCCAATGTTTGGTGCGATGTTTAATGGTTTTCAAGCCCCTTCTAATCGTTGGATTCTATTATTATTTGTTCCCATTTCACTTGGAAGTGCCTTCTTCATTGATTCTCTCAAAAAAATAACGTTGCCTGAAATTAAATACCTCAGTATTTGTCTTGGTATCTATTTACTTTTAGTATCATTACCCTTTTATATTAATGGGACGACAGAAATTTTCATTCCTGTTATCTTTTTAATTTCTTTTTTTGTCGCAATCTTACTTTACCGTCAAAATAAAAATTCTGGTCGAATCATATTCGGTCTTATCCTAGTGAACTTGATCTTTACTGGGGTTTCTTTTGCATCACCTTTCACTAACTTTTATAGTAAGACTTTAATGCCCTCTGGTAGTTACCAGAAACTATCATCTAATCTATTTGATGGATTAGATAATTCTCTTCCTAAATCTAACTCATTTCGTGTTTCAACGATTAGCCAAAATTATAACTTTGGTTCTAACTACATGTTACGAAATAATTTAAATAATGATTTAAATTTAATTAACTCATACTACTCGATTCAAAATGGCGCAGTCGGAGTATTTTCAAACAGGTTACAAAATGCTCAATATAACAATAATATTCCGATTGAAAATTTTGATGATCGAACAATCGCTAATAACTTTTTTGGCGTTAAGTATCTCTTTACTCATTCAAATGAGCCAAATGAGTCAAAGATCCCCTATGGTTATACATTACTCAAAACTAAATCTGAAAATAAAAATAAACCTGAGAAAACCAATCTTTATGAAACTAAGAATAATTTTCCATTAATTTATTGGCAATCTGATGTCACTTCAAATCAAAAAACTGCTAAATTATCCGCTTCTGATCAAGAACGTCAATTAGCTAAAGCCGTTAGTATCGCGGATACATCCGGATTTAACCAGAAACAATCAACATTTGATACTGAAAACGTTGCCTATACAATTGTAAAAACAGTGAACGCCGGAGAACCTAACGAAACAAAAACACGTATTACCAATAATCACTATCGTAATAATCCTGTTTCAGATAGCTATCAGATTGACATTAAGAACGCAAAAAAATATCAAAATTCTGAATTGCATCTTTCATTAACTAACATTAAGCACCAATCACTGTCCTCTAAAGAACAAGTGAATATGGCTATTTTTAATAATACTACGAAACCAGATAACCAGTTATTAGATACGAATGGTCCCCGGTCAGCACAGAAATCGCTTAGGAAGCAACTGACGACAGGTTCTTCCAATACAGGCTATTCGATCGGGGTTAAATCTAATTTAACGACTAATACGATTGAGCAATTGGGTATTGAAAATCTTTCTTTCTTTAAAGTTTTATCTGATGCTACCCTAAATATGGGCTATCAAAAACAAATGCCCAAAAGTTTGGATTTACTTTTATCAAATTCAGGGACTTACTCATTCAACCTTAAAATTACTGCCGTTCCGCTTGGTCAAACTTACACAAATGATGTTAAAAAAATCCAGAAAAATAAATTAAATTCATTAAAATTTGCTACAAATAGAGTTAGTGGCAAAATAACAACAAATAAATTAGGTATCCTAACATCATCTATCCCTTACTCTACAGGTTGGACAGCGACTGATAATGGTCATAGCGTGCCCGTTATTAAAACAAATAGCGCTTTTATTGGCTTAAAATTAAAAAAAGGAACTCATCATATCATTTATAGTTATCAAACACCTGGCTTATCAACTGGTTTTCTTTTAAGTGTTTTTGGCCTCATTGTTTGGGGGAGTTATAGTTTAACACCTCTAATTTGGAGACGTTTAAGAAGACTTTAATTAGACATAAATGATATTATTATGACCTCATCTACTAAATAAATCTATTAGGGGTTTACTATCTTGTTAAATAAAGTCAGTTATCTTAAAAATCGTTTAATCGTATTTACAACCATCTTTTTGATTAGTTTATTTTTAGTTCTTCCACAAATAATCAACCACAGTCTAGTCTTAGGTGGTGACTCGCTTTTTCATTTCAATCGTATTTACGATACCTATATCCAATTTAAAACAGGTAACTTTAGTTATTTTCAAACTAACTATGGTTTTTTACAGAGTGGTCGCATTATTAACGCCTTATATGGACCAGGTTTTGCTTATCTGTTAGGTATCTTACTCTTAATTGTTCATAATTGGATTTTATTTCAAATCATAACCTCCTTTTTAATTTTCTTTATTAGTGGTTACTCAATGTATTTTCTATCTAGAGAGCTTCAATCCTCTAAGAAAATTTCATTATTGATTGCTAGTCTATTTATGGGGAGTTTTTACGTTACCCGTTGGTCAATTAACCAGAATTTTATGTCTTGGGGCGTTATGCTAATGCCCTTAATTGTCATCCTCGGGCTTAAAATGATTAAAAATAATGCTAAGGATTTAAAAGTACTACCATTAGCATTATTGATTTCAGCGCTTATTCAAATTCATGTCTTAAGTGCCTTAATGTCGGTTGGCGTCATCTTTATCTTCTTTGTTGTCGGTTTTTACAAGACAAATCAAAAATTACAGCTTTTATCAAAATGTTTCTTAGCGGCCCTTCTAACTATTGTTCTAACCTTTAATGTTTGGGGCGCTATGCTAGAAATTTTCACAAGAAATACGCTGTACTCGCCTTACACTCACTTAGATATGGCTAGTGCTACAATGCGTTTTTCAACAACTAGCTATAGCGCTTCATCTATAGGACTATTTATGAGCGTTATTTTCATTTTACAATTTGTTTTACTATTTTCTAGGTGGTCACAAGTATCACTTTCTAATAAGCTAATGACACTATTAGGAGCCTTATTTCTCCTGTTATCAACAAATCTTGTTCCTTGGACGACAATATCGAATCTAATACCACAGCTTCGAAGTTTTTTACAATTTCCTTACCGCTTTTATGGTTTTGCAACTGTCTTATTACTTGCTGGTTTTGGCAACTCTCTTTCTGAGCTACCTTCATTTAAGCCTAAAAAGTTTGGCGAGTTATTTTTAATCATTAGTAGTCTTTTTATTTTAGGTCAATCATATATTGATATTCAACAGCAAAATAAGCTCTGGAATTCCAATGATCCTCTTATTTATAAAGGGAGCGTTGTCGTTTCAAATCATCTAACGAGTGATCAAATTAGAACTAATTTTACTAGTTCTGATTTATCAAAAGGATTAAAGGTGGTTAAAAAAATAGCCCCAGATTATTTACCAAATAATCAAGAACAAAAGACAACATATAATAAAAAAGAATACAAGAAAGATATTGTTAGGAATCGTCCTAATATCACTAAGACTGTTACAAAAAATGGTGATTTAATCCTTAAATGGCATGCGACAAAAAAAGGTGAATCCATCGCACTTCCTATTGTCGTTTATAATAATTCAGAGCTCTCCTTAAATGGAAGTCAATTACACCGATTATCTCTATCTGCATTAGGTGTCCCTACTGTTAAGGCAACAAAAAAAGGGAGTAATCGTGTAGTGCTTAGATATCAATCGGAAATGATCACTACATGGCGTTTGTTTTTCGTCATTTTAACTTGGATTATTAGTATTTTATCGATGATAACACTCCATTTTATAAATAGAAAACTAGACAAAAATAGTGTTCATAAATGACAAGTCCACTCTAACTGTTGTTGGTAATAGCGTAAAAGCTATTACCAACAACAGTTTTTTCATACCAAAAAGTCCCCAAAAGTCATGAGACTTTTGGGGACTTTTTGGTATGAGATTTTTTAGCTAGTCTTGTTGTAAAATGTCACGGACTTTAGTTGACAATAAATCAATAGCAACTGTATTTGCGCCACCTTCTGGCACAATAATATCCGCATAGCGTTTCGTTGGTTCAATGAATTGATTATACATTGGTTTAACCGTTTTAACGTATTGATCAATAACTGATTGTAATGAGCGACCACGTTCCTTCATATCACGTGTGATACGGCGAATAATACGTAAATCATCATCTGTATCAACAAAAACTTTAATATCCATTAAACTTCTGAGCTTTTCGTCCCCTAGAATTAGAATTCCTTCAACAATGATAACATCTTGAGGTTCTGTTCTGATCGTCTCACTTGAACGAGTAAACTGTGTGTAATCATAAACAGGCATATCAATTGCTTCATTATCCAACAATTGTTCCAAATCACTAATCATCTGTTCGTTGTCAAACGCGAGTGGATGATCATAGTTCACTGCTTTACGTTCTTCCATACTCATTTCAGCTTGATCATTATAATAAGTATCTTGTTGTAAAATCATGATTGATTCGCCAGCTAATTGTGAATAAATAGCATTACTAACCGTCGTCTTACCGCTACCAGTACCACCTGTTACACCAATAATAATGGGACGTTTTGTTCTTTTGCTCATGCTTTAGAAATCCTCCATTTATTCGAAACGTTCAGGTTCTTGCTGACTATCTCCAAATCGATAAGCAACGGCATCTAATATTCGTTTAGCTGCTTGCCCATCTCCATAAGGATTTTTAGCATTTGCCATTCGTTCGTACTCTGTCTTATTAGTTATTAATGATAGCATGGTTTCTTTGACTTTCACAGGGTCAGTTCCAACTAACTTCAATGTACCCGCCTTCACGCCTTCCGGACGTTCTGTGTTATCACGTAAAACAAGAACTGGTTTTCCTAATGATGGCGCCTCTTCTTGAACACCACCTGAATCCGTCATAATAAAGTAACTTTTTGCAGCGATATTATGAAAATCAACCACATCAAGCGGTTCAATTAGATGAACGCGCTGTTCTCCACCTAAGACTTCTTCGGCTAAATCTTTAACAACTGGATTTAAATGAACCGGATAAACGACTTCAACATCTGGCTGATCTTTAACGACAGATTTAATCACTTCGAAAACACGACGCATAGGTGCACCTTGGTTTTCACGACGATGCATCGTGAGTAAAATCATTTTATTCGCAGGATTTACTTCTGATAGAACATCATGGTCATACTCTTTTTGAACTGTTTGTTTTAAAGCATCGATGGCTGTGTTACCTGTTACAAAAATATTTTCTTTTGGATGATTTTCTAATAACAGATTAGTTTCGCTTTGCGAAGTTGGGGCAAAGTACATATCTGCCAGTACATCTGTTAGTTGACGGTTCATTTCTTCTGGAAACGGTGAATACTTATCCCAAGTCCGTAATCCCGCTTCAACGTGTCCAATTGCCACTTGATTATAAAAAGCTGAAATACTAGCGGCGAATGTTGTTGTTGTATCACCATGAACTAAAATAATATCAGGCTGCTCTACTTTAATAACATCATCTAATTTTTGTAAAACATTTCGAGTTGTATCACTTAATGTCTGGTTAGCGTGCATCACATTCAAATCATAATCTGGCGTTATTTTAAATATCTCTAAGACTTGGTCCAACATTTGGCGATGTTGTGCTGTTACGACAGTTACTGTTTCAAACTCCGTCGTACGTTCTTTTAACTCTAAGACAACAGGTGCCATTTTTATTGCTTCTGGACGCGTCCCAAAAACAGTCATCACTTTTACTTTTTTCATAATTGGCCTCCTCAATGATTATATTAGTTACTATTATACCAAAGAAAAGACAAAATTCTGATTTTGTTAACAAAAATTTAATAGCCTAATTATTAATCATTTTCTCATTAATATGTTATCATTATTTCATAAATAAATTTGGAGGTCTTTCTATGTCAAAAATAAATTTTGAAGATCAACTTAAAAAATATGCTGAATTAATCGTCAAAGTCGGTGTTAACGTCTCAAAAGGCCAAACAATCGTCCTACAAATTTCCGTAACCCAACAAAAATTAGCTCATTTAATCGTCAATGAAGCTTATGCTGCTGGCGCAAGTGAAGTTATCGTTAAATGGGCAGATAGTCATGTCTCGAAATCATTCCTTGAATTTGCTCCACTAGACCGTTTAGTCGACGTTCCTGGTTATGCAACCTCAGAAGTTGAAGATTGGGTTGCTAAAAAAGCATCTCGCATCTCAGTCATGTCAGATGATCCTGATGCCTTTGCTGGTATCCCTTCTGAAAAGATTGCCTCACGCCAAAAAGCTATGGGTCAAGCTCTACGTCCATTACGTAAAGCAACTCAAAATAATGACGTTAGTTGGACTGTAGTCGCTGCCGCAGATACTGCTTGGGCTGAACTCGTTTTTCCTGAATTAAAAGGCGAACTTGCTGTTTCACGACTTTGGGAAGAAATTTTTAAAACAACACGTATTGATCATGAAGATCCAATTGAAGCATGGCATCAACATGATTTAACATTGCGCACAAAAGCTGAAGAATTAAATAAAGAACAATTTTCTGCTTTACATTATGTTGCCCCAGGGACAGATATCGTCATCGGTCTCCCTAAAAATCATTTGTGGGAAGGCGCCGGTTCATTTGATGCACAAGGTCATGAATTCATGGCTAACATGCCTACCGAAGAAGTTTTCACCGCACCTGATTCTAGACGTATTGATGGTTACATTTCTTCAACAAAACCATTAAGCTACGCAGGAACTACTTTGAGTGGTATGAAATTTACTTTTGAAGCAGGTAAGGTTGTTAAAGCAACTGCTGAACAAGGTGAAGAAGTTTTACAGCACTTACTAGAGACTGATGATGGCGCAAAATCATTGGGTGAAGTTGCTTTAGTTCCAGACCCTTCTCCAATTTCACAATCAGGAATAACGTTCTTTAATACATTATTCGATGAAAATGCCAGTGACCATTTAGCGCTTGGCTCCGCTTATCCCTTCTCTATTAAGGATGGTACTAAAATGAACGATACTGAATTAGCCGCTGCTGGTTTAAATTTAAGCCAAACGCACGTTGACTTCATGGTCGGCTCATCTGACATGTCAATTGATGGGCTTCGTGAGGATGGCAGTACAGTACCCGTTTTCCGTAATGGGGATTGGGCATAAATGATCACATAAAAAGGTATAAACTAGCATTTCTGTTAGTTTATACCTTTTTCACTACTACTTATTTTATTGATTAGGTTTTTGTAACCCAAATTCAGAAAGTATATCTTAATATAGTATATTAAAATCATATGTTTGTTTATATTAAATGTCATTTTTATAATCCCTATAAGTAAAGGTAATAAAAGCTAAGCTACTAATCACCCACGCTGCAATAACCATCATTAGTCGAGGTTTAGTAATGATTTTTGAATGATAACTAAGCGTTACTCTATTGATACCTTTTTTTGTTGCTTTAATCGTTGGACTACCTATATTTGATAAGGTAATCTTTTTTATATTAAGCTTAGTTCCATTTAGTGTAACTTTTGAATTGTTATAAACAATAATAGGTAAGGACATTGTTTCTCCTATTTTTGTTGCAGTCCATCTAAGCGATAAATCACCCTTATCTGTCACTCTTTTTATAATATTTGACTTATTCATTATAATTTCATTTTTATATTCATTGTAAGGATCCTTGCTTAATTCTTGATTATTAGGTAAATAATCTGGAGTTGATTTTTGTGCTACCTCTAACCCTTTTTTTAAATCACGATTAGTAAAAGCATTTCTTATTTGGACAGTACTTAAAGAATCTGGGGTTGTAACATGTCCTTTAGCTATAATTGACTCATTTGAATTCCAAATTTCATTTTTAGTCTGAATATCACTATACGATTGCCCTAAAATAAAAATACTTCCGACAATTAAAAACAATGAACAATTTTTCTTTGCATTCGGCGAAGGTAACGTAGAAATTGTAGCACTGAACCCCGCTACTAATAGAATCGTAGTAAAACTATCAAATCGATAAGGAAACTGTAAAAAACTTTGTAACTGTGGAATTAATATAGATATCCTAGTCCACGGAAATAAATTTGTAGTTAGAGCAAGAAAAATAGCTCCTATTATAGTAACAATCTTATTAGCTAGAGATAATTCTTTTCTTTTTGAAAACAACCAAACAATTTGTAACACAAAAATGATACTCATAACCAATCCAAACTGTGTACCACTATAGTTACCAGTTGAAAGGTTCATGGTTGAACCAGACATGTTTGAATTGGCAAATGGTGAATATATTTTATTATTTGAGAAAACATCCAACATAGCTCCCCAAACATTAAAGGTCAGAACTAACGCCAGTAAACTGGCTAGAAAACATTTTAATAAAAGTTGTAATTTCTGGTTAGTTTGAATAAAGCCAATGAAAAAGAATACAACTAAAACGCCAATTGACATTAAGGCGCTTAAGACGTGAATTTGGATTAGCACTGAAACTGCTAATGCTAAAGGTAGTACTTTTAAATCCTTAGCATTATTTTTAATCATTTTAAGCCCAAGAATGACAATCAAAGGCATCAACATAACGCCCCATATCATAAAATTCTGATAGATTGACCATCGAGTGATATAGAAACTACCCATAAAAAGACTAGCAGCTAAGACTGAATTTTTTTTAGTCGCTTTCAATTCTCTAGATAGAAAATACATTGAAAATCCACTAATAAAGAAAATTATGAATGACGTGACAATTTCAAATTTAATCCAACTATGCACGATACCTAGTAATCCACCTAAAAGGTAAGTAAACCCTGGTCCATATAAGGCATTAACAATTCGACCACTTTGTTGAAAACCGTAATTAGATTGAAAATAATTAAAGTTACCTGTTTTAAGCTGCATATAATCATCATAGATACGGTTAAAATGGAATAGAGAATCAGCACCAACTACTAAACTATTATTAAGTATCTGCGGAACTGTCAGAAAAAAACTTAATATAAAAATAACGCAAAATACCGTTCCATATTTTTTTAAAGATTCAAACTTATTTATCAAGCTATTTACTCCCAAATAAAATTATTTAATGGTTTAATTATAACAATAGAAAATTGTGCTGTCACTCAAGAAATATAATATTGCTAGAACTAAAAGATCAATATCTATGAAACTACTGACACCTTAGCCATGTTGTAAATGAAAATTATGACTATGAATTTAAAAATCTACAATAGTAATAATTGACTTATTTATTTTTGCCATTTACAATGAAGTAATCAGCCTTTTTGTCTCTGTAGCTCAGCTGGATAGAGCAACCGCCTCCTAAGCGGTAGGTCATCAGTTCGACTCTGATCAGGGACATCTTAAATAAATTTTCCGCCTTATAGGTTACAAGACTTCGGTATACTGCCGAGCTTTTGTAACCTATTTTTTATATATTTAACTTGTAAGTGCTATTTATTTTATCCTTGAAATTGTAGCAGTAGAAGAATTACTATTATATAAATTGTATTAATGAATGCAATTAATATAAATAACAACATACCACATAGACGATAACCAATATTTTTCTGAAAAAAGGGTAGTCTTTCAATATAAGTTCCAATGCCAATCATACCCGTCCCCACTAACCACATGCCAATCGTTAAATTCACAACTATTAACCATGGTTCAATTAAACACAACACGATACTAACAATTCCTACCCATTTCATTTCATTATTTACAGGTTTAAACCTTTTTCTCATCGGAAAGACCTTCTTCCACGTTATATATATTTGTTTAACAATTTTTTTAAGGTCTAAAACACATCATTTTATCCAATCTTTTCTAAACTATCTTTAAGATTTCGATAATTGTACACCTAATATTATTTTTCCACTAAGCAATAAGACTTTCGCAAATAAAAAAATACTGTTTAAGCAAACAATCATTGCTTAAACAGTATTTTAAATCGCATCGAAATTTTATATCTTCAATTTTTCCAGTTTATAATTCGACACCATTTGTTTTAATAACATTTTGATACCAATAGAACGAATCTTTTTTCAATCGATTTAGCGTCCCGTTACCTTCGTTATCTCGATCTACGTAAATGTAACCATAGCGTTTCGCCATTTCGCCTGAGCCTGCGCTAATTAAATCGATACAGCCCCATGATGTGTAACCTAGACAAGAAACCCCGTCTGCAATCGCCTCACCCATTGCTTCAATATTTTCACTTAGATAAGAAATGCGATAATCATCATGAATTTTATTGCCTTCTTCCACAACATCTTTTGCACCTAATCCATTTTCAACAACAAATAATGGTTTCTGATAACGATCATAAATTTGATTCATCGTTGTTCTCAAACCAAGGCCATCTGTTTGCCAGCCCCATTCGCTTGTCTTTAAGTAAGGATTTTTTAAGCTATCAAAGACATTTGCTGCTGTTTTATCAGTCATCTCAGGATCAGCGCTTGCTAATCTTGATGAATAATAGCTAAATGAAATGAAATCAACTGTATTTTCTAATAAATCTTTTTCGTCGGTATCTGCCATTTTAATTTCTATACCCATATCTTTAAATAATCTTGCCGAATAACTTGGGTAGTAGCCACGTGACTGAACATCAATAAAGAAGTATCCTTCCCGATCCTTTGTCATTGCTTCAAATACATCTTTTGGATTAGGTGTATTGGGATAGGTAACCCCAGCCGCTAACATACACCCTATCTTAAAATCAGGATTAATTTCGTGTGCTAATTTTGTCGCAAGCGCAGAGGCAACTAATTGATGATGTGCCGCTTGATATTTGATTTGGTCAGGATTATCAATCCCTTCCAAATCTAATCCACCGCCCAATAACGGAATGTGTAAAATCATATTAATTTCGTTAAATGTTAACCAATACTTAACCTTATCCTTATAACGCATAAATAAGACGCGTGAAAAGTTTAAGTAATTATCAATCATTCGACGGTCAGCCCAACCATTCATTTTTTTCAACATCCCTAACGGCGTATCGAAATGGTTAATTGTTACTAACGGTTCCATCCCTAATTCGTTACAAAGATCGATAACTTTATCATAGAATTCTAGCCCTTTTTCGTTTGGTTCTTTTTCATCACCTTGTGGAAATATCCGTGGCCAACTAATTGACATTCTGAAGGTTTTGAAACCCATTTCTGCCATTAATCGTAAATCTTCTTCATAATGATGATAAAAATCAACAGATTCATGACTAGGATAAAAATCTTCTTTCATCTGCATCGCTTCTTTTACATTAAATAAATAATCCCAGCGACCATGGTGTGCGTCTGGTAATATATCTACTAATGACAGGCCCTTACCATCAACATCATAGGCCCCTTCAAATTGATTAGCGGCCGTTGCGCCACCCCATAAAAAGTTATCTGGAAAATTTGATTTTGTCATCTTATTGACCTCCTGAATTAATTTCTAAATCTAATAAATCAGTACCAACAATTATTTCTGACTGGTCTTTAGCAAGTGGTTTAATTTTTTTATATTTTGGTGTGTTCGTCACGATAATTGGCGTAATAATTTCATATCCTGCCTGTTTAATACCTTCAATATCGAATTTAAGTAATAAATCGCCTTTTTTTACGACGGTATCAATTTCTGTTTGAATTTCAAAATACTTACCTTCTAATTCAACTGTATCCATTCCGATATGCATTAAAATTTCGGCGCCATCGTCTGTCACCATACCAACTGCGTGTCCTGTTGGAAAAACTAATGTTATTTTACCATCAGCAGGTGCGTATAATTGACCAACTTCAGGTAGAATTGCGATACCGTCACCCATAATACCAGAACTAAAGACAGGGTCTTTAACCTCTGATAAAGGTAATACTTCGCCTTTAAGTGGGCTACCAAGGATTTCTCCACTCATTTCTACTTCTACAGGTACTACTGACGTTGTTACTTTTGTTTCAGCAACAGCAACGGGTACTTCTTGATCTTCCTTTGTTAAACCGAACATAAGTGTTAAGACATATGCCAATACGAATGAAACAACGATTGCTATCAGCACAGCGTAGAATGACATATCAATTCCTGTCTTAGGATTCAAGTAACTTGGAATAGAGAAAATGCCTAATCCACCAACCATGTATCCTTTTGTCCCAAATACACCAAGAACCATGCCACCAATAGCGGCTGAAATACATGTAATAATAAATGGTTTTTTACGAGGTAACGTAATTCCGTAAATAGCGGGTTCCGTAACACCAAAGATTCCTGAAATAAATGAAGAATAGCCAAGACCTTTTAGTTTTTTATTTTTTGTTTTAATTGTAATTGCCAATACTGACCCAATTTGAGCGAACGTTGTCCCTAGCATAAGTGCTAAAATTGGATCTGAGCCTGTTGTTGAAATGTTAAGTAAGGCAAGTGGAACAAGTCCCCAATGTAACCCGAAGATAACAAGTACTTGCCATAAGCCACCAAGAACTGCGCCAGCGGCAATTGGACTAAATGTGTATACAGCTGTAAATCCGGTTGCCACAATATCACTAGCCCAAGTTGTTATGGGACCTATAAAGATAAATGTAATAGGCACAACAACAAGTGCTGTTAACATTGGCACTAAGAATGTTCGTACAACTTCTGGTATCACTTTTTTGAAGAATGGTTCCACTTTTGATGCAAACCAAATTGATACAATAATAGGTACAACTGATGATGCGTAACTCATCATGATTACTGGAATCCCCAAGAATGTCATATAGATTGGTGATTCAAAAATTGTTCCTGCAAATAAAGTGTACAGCACTTTTCCACCTGAAGCGGCTAGTGTTGCTGGCAATTGTGCCACAATAGTTGGGTAAACTAAGGATGCACCAATAACCATTGCCAACAATGGATTAACGTGGAATTTTTTACTAGCACTGTAAGCTAAGATAATCGGGAAGAAATAAAAGAAAGAATCTCCTAATGCATTTAAAATAATATACGTTCCAGATGTCGGTGCCACCCAGCTAAATGCGACTAGTAATGAAACTATTCCTTTGATCATCCCTGTTGCAGCTAAAACACCTAGAGCTGGTGCAAAGATACCTGAAATCATATCAATAAAGGCATCAAGCGGTTTCATTTTTTCGCCATCATTATCTGGCACAATGCCATCACCATCAAGTCCGCTACCTTTAACTAATGCATCATAAACTTCCGGAACTTGATTTCCAACAACCACTTGGTACTGGCCGCCACTTTTAACAACGGTCACTACGCCGTCCATATTTTTCAACATATCGGTATTGGCCTTAGATTCATCTTTTAATTTAAATCTTAGTCGGGTTGTACAATGGACTACGCTATTAACGTTAGCTTCGCCACCTACATTTTTTAAAATATCTTTAGCTAATTTTTCGTAACTCATCACAATCACTCCTTTATATTTTTTATAAATTAAAACCCAGTTATCCATTTCAACTCAAAAAATACGAGTTTGCATGGATAACTGGGTTTATGCTTGCTTATAAATGGCAATAACACACCTAATTATCAATTTATTTAATTTTCTGTTTGCCGATGGGTTACTCGCCAGATATGTAAAACTAGATAAACTTGTTCGTCTGCTTGTAAATCCCAATCGGCCCGTTCTCGAATATACTGCACGATTTTTTCCACTGTTTCGTACACTTGTGGATACCGACTAATCATCATGGCGAGCAACTCAGGGTCAAGTTCTGCACGATCAATCTCAGTATTATGAAAATGCCTAATGAATAAATAGCGTAAATGTGAGACAAATCGACTATAATTAAATGATTTTTCGTCGAGAATAATACCAGTATCTAATTGAATAATATTAACAATTCCCGAAATGAGTTCTGTCAGCTTCATCGATTCTTGAACAGCATGTCCGCCTTCTTTGACGTTAATCAAATGATAGGTTAATAAAATCAATTCATTATTTTGAACCGTAATGTCAAATTTTGATTCGATTTCTTTAATACCAACCTTTGCAGCTTGGAATTCACTTGGAAATAATTTTTTCATTTCCCAATGAACAGATCGGTCATTTAAAAACATTTCTTCACGATTTTTTTGTAATGAATATTGAAAATGGTCCACTAAAATCAAAAATTGAACATCATCAAATGTCACATCAATTAATGGCTCTACTACTCCAACAAAAGTTGTCGTAACTTCCAAAGTTTCTGCATCAAATCCTGAAATTAATTTCATTGTATCTGAATCTTCTTCAGCTTTAAACCGTCGGTCAATCTGGTCCTTATCGATATTATCTCCAGCATGATAACCGAATCCAATACCGTTACCAATGACCACCCACTCAACATTGTCGGATGATTCAACTAAAGCTGCATTATTATTAAAATTTTTTACGAACTTCACATCAAACCGACCCCTTCCCATAAAAAATGACCTACAAATACAGATATTTTCATATCTACATCAATAGGTCATGCCTGATCGAATCAGTAACACTCATTTCATATTTATTGTATCATTTATTGTAAGCGTTATCAATAGCTATTTAAATTACTTTATAACTTACTACCATTTTCTTTAATGACCTTTTGATACCAATAGAATGAATCTTTCTTATATCGTTTTAATTCTTTCGCACTTTCTTCATCACGATCAATATAAACAAAGCCATAGCGCTTTTGATAGCCATTTGACCAGCTCAATAAATCAGTGAAACTCCAAGTTGTATACCCAATGACTTTTACACCGTCTGAAATGGCTTCTTGAATGGCTTTAATATGTTCATTGATAAAGTAAATTCGGTAATCATCATGAATTGTATTGCCTTCTTCTAATTTATCATAAGCACCAAGACCGTTTTCAGTAATAAGAACAGGTAAGTCGTAACGACTATCAATTCTTCTCAGAGCAATTCTTAGCCCTTCAGGATCAATATTCCAATCCCAATCAGTTTGTTTTAAAAATTCATTATTAGTAGTCTTAAACATGCCTGGAACGCCACTTTCGGAGCTAGTCCCCTTTTTACCTGTATTATTTTCAGCAGCAAGTCCAACACCACCAACTAACGGATTAGCCGCAATTGTTTGGGTTTGATAATAATTTAAACCCATAAAATCTGGTTTTCCAGCAATTAAAAGAGCTTGATCTGCTTCTGTAACAGTAGGTGCAGTTCCACGTTCAGTTAACCATTTATAAATCATTTTTGGATAACGTCCATAAACATAAATATCCATCCAAAAATGAGCAGCATAATCTTCATAGTTAGTAGCCGCAACTTGGTTTTTAGGATCTCCATTAACTGCATAACCCGGGCTATAGGCAAAGCTAGGCCCAATTTCACCTTGATAATGACCTTCATGAAATGCCTTAATTGCTGAAGCATTTGCTAAATTAGCAATGTGATTTGCAGCATACATTCTTTTTTCATCATTTACTGCAGGCGGATGACTCTCCATTTGATAGCCATGAGAAATAAATACGTTTTGTTCATTTAATGATACCCAATATTTAACACGATCACTGAATGCATCAAAACAAGTTTTCGCATAATCCGTAAAATCAGTAATAATTTCACGAGATTCCCAACCAGCATATTCATCTTGTAATGCTTGTGGTAAATCCCAATGATAAAGTGTCACAACAGGTTCAATATTATTCGCAATTAACTCATCGATTAATCGATTATAAAAATCTATCCCCTTTTGATTAACTTTACCTTTTCCTTCTGGATAAATACGTGTCCAAGCAATTGAAAAACGGTAAGCTTTCAATCCTTGCTCCTTCATTAAGGCGACATCTTCTTTAAAACGGTGATAATGATCGACGGCTACATCACCATTTGTACCCTTAAATGTTTTCCCAGGAATTCTTACAAATTTATCCCAAACTGATAATCCTTTACCATCTTCTTGATACGCACCTTCAATTTGGTAAGCAGCTGAGGAAGCCCCCCATAAAAAATCAGTTGGAAATTGACTCATTTTTTCATATTCCATTATCTATTCTCTCCTTAAAAATAATCACTTAATATCGGTTGTTCTTTAATTAATGCGCCATCGAATAACGTCACGTCGCCTGATACAAATCCATATTGTTTTAATTGTTTAAATGTTCGATACCCCATCATACTTCGTGTTAAATTTTGAATATCCGTTGTAAACGTAGTTGCTGAATTTTCAGTCTTTTCAACTTTTGTTTGTCCGTCTATTCGGCTAATTTGCCAATAGCCTTCATTAGCCTGAATAGTCGAATCTTGAACTTGAATCACAATTTGTGGAAAATCTTGCTGGTAAGGGTATCTGCTGAGAAAGTCTTCAACATTTACAATTCTTGCCATCATGTAAGGTTGCGTTGTCACTTCAACTTGAGGATTTGCCAGTACATCTGGAAATGGCTGTCCAATTGGACTCTCATAACTAAACCATTCGTATGCTGATTGATGCTTAAGCACAAAATTTTGTAATTGGAGCCAACTCTCACTTGTTTGATATATCCATTCAACGATTTTAAATTCATCAGTTTCTCTTTGATAAACAAGATAGCCTTCTGACTCATTTTTTTCATTATAATAGACCGCTACTTCCCAGTTAGGGTGTTTCTCCGCCGAATAAGTTAACCACCAATCTGGCCGTTCAATACCACCTTGTTGAGAGAGCTGATTCTGTTGGTATAATTTATTTAATTCCTCTTTTACATCCAAATAACGGTGACGTTCAACGTGACCTATGGCCTTAACTTTTAATCGTGGTAAATCCTTCGTATTCATCCGATATATCGTTTGATCAAATGTTGCTTCGTAACCGAATTTACGATAGAACGGATACGAAAATGGCGCTAAATACGATAATGTCGTTCCATTATCATACATCTCATCCAGAGCTAAATTCATTAATTGTCCAATACTACCCTGACCAGCAAATTCTGGATAACTTGCAACATAGCCAATACCACCCATTTTAAATTGAGTCCCGTGAAAATGAGTCGTAAATGGTGTATTAATCACACCGCTGACAACTTTCCCAGATTCAACTGAGCCCCAATCTGATGAATGCTCATAAAGTTTGCGAAAAAAGCTCTTTCTCTGTGCTGATACTTTTTTATTAAAGGCATAAATTGATAAATCAAAGTAACTTCCAAAATGAGTTTCATCTAACTTCATATTTGTCATGGATCTACTCAACTCCTTCTTCTGTACGAATTAACCTCTTTAAATATAGCACGGTTACCCTATTCGTGCAATCGCTTACAAAATTAGTCAATAAAAAAATCATCCAATTATTATTGGATGATCCTTCTCATTAATCAAAATGTTCTGCTTTTGGTTTGCGTCTTTTACCTTTATTTTTTTGATTTCTCAAACGAACTTTACGATGTGGTTTCTTTACTGGTTCATCAGATTGCTTTTGACCATCAACTGTTTTGGCTTTCACTTCAACTGGTTTAAGTTTCTTAGCTTTTGGTTCAGCCACACGTTCTGGTCTTTCTGTTACAATCGCACCATCATATAAGTAACCTTTTTCAATTTCAAATGGTGTATTTTTTAAATCTTGTTTTAAGGTACGTAGATCATGTTCATTTCCAAGATTAATAACCATCCCTTCAGCACCCATCCGGCCTGTCCGGCCGACACGATGAATATATGACGTCGTATCTTTAGGCATATCATAATTTACGACTGCGGGTAACATTGGAATGTCCAAACCTCGAGCGGCAACATCCGTCGTTAGTAATAATTTAATTTCATGCTTATGAAGTTGTGATAAAGCATTAGCACGATTAACTTGGCGTTGCTCGCTATCTAAGACAGCGACTGGTACATGATCATATTTTAATTTTTGAGCCATATCTTGTAACGATGATAGTTGGTTAAAGAAAACTAGTGCATAAAAATCTTCAACATTTGCTAAACGACGCAACGTTGATTGACGTTTACGCGTTGGTGTTTCAATTGAATAATGGTGAACGATACCTTGTGTTTGATCAACTTCACGAACATCATAAGTTGTCACATTAGCACCAAACCATTTTTTCAAATCATCTAATATTGCCGTTTCCGTCGCAGAAAAGAAACTTAATTGAATGCCTGCAGGTGCCTGGCTGATTAAATCACGACAAGTTGTTAGTGTTTCATCCGTTAATAAATCATCCGCTTCATCAATGACAACTGATTTAACTTTATGTAATTTAATTTTTTTATCTTCAGCTAAATTCAATAAGCGACCTGGTGTTCCGACAATAATCTCAGGTTTTTTCTTTAAATTTTCAATTTGGCGTTTCATATTAGCACCACCAATAATAGCTTGAACTTTTAAATCAAGTTCTTTAGCCCAAGGACGAATGACACCTGCTAATTGCATAGCTAATTCTTGTGAAGGTGCAATAATCAATAGTTGAATGCCATCTTTAGGTATTAATCTTTCGAGTAAAGGTAAGCTGAACGCTAATGTTTTACCAGAACCGGTTGGTGCTAATCCAAGGATATTTTCACCTGATTTTAGAGGTTCATAAACGGCTTCTTGGATGGGTGATTGTGTTTCAAAACCTTGTTCTTTAAAATATGCATCAAATTTTGGATTCATTTTAGTCTCTTTCTTTTAACTTCATAGGATTAGTTTTAATAATTAAGTATAGCATATAAAAAATAAGCTTCCATTGATTCACAGAAACTTATCTCAATAATTCTTATTTATGATCAGCTGGAAATTCAATTCCGGCACTTTTCCTTAAATCAAACAATACTTGATTAACTGTCACACTAAGTTTTTGCCATTTTATATAATCAGCTTTGTTCGTTACGTCATTGGGGTTATTGATGACTCTAGCAAAATCAATCGCTTCAGCTAACATCGGATTTTTAGCTGGTTTTTGACTAAGTAGTTCTTCTTTATCAGAGCCATCTCGATAAAGAACCTCATTTAATTCAGCTGCATTATCCATCACAATTGTGTCTTTTAGGCCATAGATTTCACTAGTTAAATATGAATTTGCTGTCTTACCAATATTTAAGGTCACTCTAAAATCTTCATAAGTTAGAATTGCGACACCTTTACCATCAACACCTGTTGGTAACATTGTTGGATAGTACTGAACTTCAAGTGGTGTACCAAACCAAGAAATAGCATTATAAACAACGTAAACACCTAAGTCTTGTAATGCACCACCAGAAAATTTTGGTGAGAAGATATTAGGTTCTTCACCTGCTAAAATAGCATCATAACGTGACGAATACTTCATATAAGTTAAAGTTGCGCCTTGGATGGTCTCTAGTTCAGTTACTTTTTGTTCAATAATTTTGAAATTATCTTGATGAATTTGTCGAGCTGCTTCAAATAATTGACTTCCAGGATGTTCCCTAAGAACCGTCTGAATAGCGGCCATTTCTGTTGGATTTGAGACCACTGGTTTTTCGGCAATAACTTTTTTACCAGCTTCAATCGCTAATTTAATTTGTTCAAAATGTAAACTATTCGGAGAAGCAATATAGATTACCTCAAATTTATCTGAATTTAAAAATTCTGTCATATTATCGTAAAAATTTGTTGCACCATATTTTTCACCAAAATCTTTGGCTTTTAATTCGGTTCTTGAATAGACACTAGTCAATTGAAATTCATTAGATTCATGCGCTGCTTCAACGAATTGACCTGTAATCCAATTTGTACCAATAATACCTAATTTAATCATACCCAATACCTCCATTTTATTATTAAATTCATTATAACAACAATTGAACCGTTTTCATAACGATTGCTTTATTTCAATTTTGTGACGATAGATTAAATTTATATATATTTTGGGCAATTCTTTCCGCTTGTTAGCTAAAAGTGCTATATTTAAGTAGAAGAGTTCTAATTAGGAGGGATAGCTGTGAAGAAACGTAGTTTTGCACTACTAGGTGCATCATTTTTTATTGGATTAACGAAAGATATTAAGTCTATAACCGCACCTAAAACTAAGGTTTCTTTACCTATTTTTTATGCTGGACATTGGCTATTCTACGATGAATTAAGTCATCGACACCATAATTTGGATATTTCATCAGACCTCACAATTCGAATTGACGAACGTGCACTCGATGGTAAGATTGAACATATAGATGAGCGTGAACTTAGTTTCTTAGATGAATATGGTTTTCATCTAAGAATTGATGCAAACGATCAAGGACCAGTGAGTTTGTTTGACGAAGCAGATAACCGGACCTATCCCATTAAATTAGCCCCAATTGTAGAATCACAAGATGATAAAAATGAAGATGTAGATTAACAGAATTTTGTTGATTATCATCTTCATTTTTTGTTTCATTACACGTTTAAATAGTCTAAAATAGTTAAATACGCATTTTAATATAGAAACGAGGACCTTTTTCCATGAACAATGATCACCTAAAACGAGATATTGGCTTTTTCGCTGCCCTTTCAACTGTAATGGGAACAGTTATCGGCGGAGGCGTTTTTTTTAAAGTTTCAAGCGTTACACAACAAACCCAATCTGCTAACTTAACTTTATTTGTTTGGTTACTTGGTGGCTTTTTAACTATCTGTGCTGGATTAACCGCTGCAGAACTTGCAGCCGCCATCCCAGAAACTGGTGGCGCCATTAAATATATCGAATATACTTATGGCCGTTTCCCAGCATTTTTACTTGGCTGGGCACAAATAATCATTTATTATCCAGCAAACATTGCAGCTCTTTCAATTATTTTTGGCACACAATTAATTAATCTTTTCCATCTTGATTCACATTTAATTATCCCATTTGCTTTAATTAGTGGAATCAGTATCACATTGATTAACTTTTTAGGCGCCAAAGTTGGTGGTACCTTTCAATCAATTTCATTAGTTTTAAAATTATTACCTATTATTGTCATTGTGATATGGGGGATTTTCACTCCTGGACAAGTGACGTTTAGTTTAATTCCGTTAACATCCGGCGCGCACCAGTCTTTCTTTACTGCTTTAAGTGGCGGCCTTCTTGCGACCATGTTTGCTTATGATGGCTGGATTGGGGTTGGAAATATTGCCGGAGAGATGCACCATCCAGAACGTGATTTACCGAAAGCCATTATTTCAGGATTATTTTTCATCACAATTATCTATACATTAATTAATTTTGTTTTTCTTAAGGCTCTTCCTATTTCAGGATTAGCTGGCAATTTAAATGCAGCTTCTGATGCCTCAAGACAACTATTTGGACAATTTGGTGGTAAGTTTGTGACCGTTGGTATCTTAATTTCAGTCTACGGTGCCACTAACGGCTATACGTTAACCGGTATGCGCGTTCCATATGCGATGGCCTTAGAAAACCAACTCCCCTTTAGTAATTGGCTAAAACGCTTATCTCCTCATACGAGAGTTCCATATATTGCGGGCTTTTTACAAATAAGTATCGCAATAATAATGATGTTCTTAGGTAGTTTTGATTTATTAACAGATATGCTTATTTTTGTTATTTGGATTTTTAATGTACTAGTTTTCGTTGCTATCTTTATATTACGAAAACGTGAACCTGAATTAAATAGACCCTATAAAGTTCCTTTATATCCAATCATTCCAATCATCGCGATTATTGGGGGTATTTTTATACTCGTTGCGACACTATTAACACAAACGACGTTAGCACTTGTTGGTCTATTAATAACGGGACTTGGCATTCCTGTTTACTTTATTCATCAAAAAAGCCAAGGATAATTATACAAATAAAAACATTCAACTTTTAGAGCCAGATAGGCTCATATCCCTTAAGTCGAATGTTTTTATTTTTTATAAATTATTTAAATAGTTACTATATCCAGCAGCTTCCATTTCTGCTTCAGGAATAAACTTCAATGAGGCAGAGTTAATACAATAACGTAATCCGCCTTGGTCTTTAGGTCCATCAGTAAATACATGACCTAAATGTGAATTTGCTTCCTTACTTCTAACTTCCGTTCGTTGATAACCAAAAAGACTATTATCAACCAACTCAGCAATCTTAGAACCTGGGATTGGTTTTGAAAATGATGGCCAACCGCAGCCAGCGTCATATTTTTCTGCTGAACTAAAAAGTGCTTCCCCACTAACAACATCAACGTAAATTCCTTTTTGATAGAAGTCATCATATTTACCGGTAAATGGCGCTTCCGTTGCAGCATGTTGTGTAACTTCAAACTCTTCATTAGTTAAACGTTCACGTAATTCTTTTTCAGTTTCTTTTGACATAATGGACCTCCTAATGTTTTAAGATATCATTAGAATACTCTTTTTCACACTGAATACAATTTATCTGTTTGCAAAAAAAAGGCCAAAAGTAAAATACCTTTGGTCTTCCTCATCTATTATATTAAATTGGTTATTTTTCTAAAATTGTAACTGTTTCAATATGTGTTGTTTGTGGGAATTGATCCACTGGTAAAATTGGTTTTGTAACTTTGTAACCATCATCTAAGAAGCTCTGTAAATCACGAACTAATGTTGAAGGGTTACAACTAATGTAAACAACTTTTTTAGGTTGCATTTTAAGTGTACTTTCAATAAATGCTGGTTCTAGCCCCTTACGAGGAGGATCGACAACTAAAACGTCAGGTCTTAAGTTAGCATGACTCCAGTTTTCCATCCAGTTTTCTGCCATCCCAGTTTCAAAACGAACATTATCAATACCATTAATCTTAGCATTTTCTTTCGCATCTTTAACCGCTGCAGAAACTAATTCTACACCATAGATTTGACGAGCATGTTTTGCCATTGATAATGAAATTGTTCCAATACCACTATAAGCATCAATAACTGTTTCATTACCAGTTAAACCAGCACGTTCAAATGCTGCAGCATATAATTTTTCTGTTTGGACAGGATTAATTTGGTAGAAAGAATGTGGTGAAATTCTAAATGTTAATCCATTTAATTGATCTTCAATATAACCAGGGCCAAATAAAACTTTGTTTTCGCGGCCTAAAATAACATTTGTCTTTTCAGAATTTGTATTTTGAACAATAGTTGTAACCTCAGGTAATGATTCACGGATTGCAGCAGTAATTTCAGTAAACATTGGTAATTTCTTAGAGCGTGTTACTAAGACAATCATCATTTGTTTTGAGTAATGACCACGGCGAACCATAATGTGACGGATAATCCCTTTATGTGCACGTTCGTCATATGCTTCCACATGGAAACGTTGTAAGACATCACGTACAGCTACGATTGCTTTATCAATTTCTTCATCTTGAATTAAAAAATCTTCAATTGCAACAAAATCATGACTGTTTTTCTTGAAGAATCCTGTTTTTAATTCACCAGCAATTTCGCGAACAGGCACTTGTGCTTTATTACGGTAATGGAAAGGATTTTCCATTCCAACAGCATCAGATACTTCAATATCCAAATGCGCTTTTTTCAATAACTCTTGAACTTGTGCTTGTTTGAATTTTAATTGTGCTGGGTATGCTAAATGTTGTAAAGGTGCAATTCCAGTTTGTGTATATGCTGAACCTTTTGTTTCAACACGATCTGGGCTCTCATTACGAAAAGCTAAAACTTTAGCGAAACCAAAGTTCTTGCTAACTTTCATTACACGAATACTAACTTTTTCGCCTGGTAATGCATTTTCAATAAATAATGGGTAGCCATCAACTTTAGCGACACCCATACCTTGATAAGTTAAATCGATAATTTCTGTATCAAATTCTTGGTTCTTTATTACTGGAGGTAGTTTTTTCATTGTTGTCCTTTCGATGTTCCTGCGTATTTACTTTATTCAACCATGTTTAACCCCTAAAAGTCAATAGTTGCCAACTCTAGAAATAAAACAGGATTGAGGCCTTTACCAAGCACCTCAATCCTACTTAATTTCTTAGTTATCTCTTACTTTACTAATTGTACCATTACCGTCAACATCTTCACTATGCATTTCTTGGACTTCTTTTACAAAATGTTCTTCAGCTGTAATTTCGGCAGCCGTACGACCTGACGTAATTGACGTTTCTGGCAATGCATCTGTATTCGCAAAAATTTCGATATGTTGCTTTAAATTTTTGAAAGTCATTGGTGCATCACCACCATATTCACCATCAATATTAATCATCATTTTATTATCGACTGGTTTAGCAATTAATTTAGACGTTTTAACATAAATCACACGTTTATCATTAATATGCTTCCCACCATTTAACACAAGTGCCATTAAATGCAACATTTCGGCGATATTAGTCGCTTTAACAATAAGCAAGGTAAACTTACCGTCATCAAGTGAAGCGTTTGGTACGATTTGTTCAAAGCCACCTACAGAGTTCGTCAATGCTAATAAAAACATTGATGCTTTCCCTTTAAAAATTCCCCCATCATACTCAAGGTTCATTTCAATTGGTTTCATTCTAGGTAACATTTCAGCACCTTTAGCTAAATAAGCCAGATAACCAAAAAGTGATTTAAATTGTGAAGGAACATCATAAGTTAATTCCGTTAATAATCCACCACCAGCGATATTAATGAAATATTTTTCTCCAGCTTGTCCAACATCCATTTTAACTGTGTTACCTTTTGCAATTACTTTTGCAGCAGCAACTGAATCATCCCTAGGTATTTTCAAAGCTCTCGCATAATCATTTGTCGTTCCAGCTGGAATAACACCTATCTTAGGTCGGTGCTTAAGACCAGCAATTCCATTAGCAACTTCATTAATGGTTCCGTCGCCACCAGCAGCAATTACTAAATCAAACCCTGATTTAGCAGCTCTCGTTGCTTCATCTCGAGCTGAATGTTTCTTCGCTGTCGTCGCATAAGCACTAGTTTCATACCCGGCATTTTCAATGATGTCTAGAATACTCACGAGATCACTTTTTAAAGCCTCACGACCGGATGTTGGGTTATAGATAATTCTGGCTCTTTTTCTCATTCCGTTCCTCCACATGAATCTTATTTTAATAAGATTATCTTTGCTTCAATGAGGCCATCAATAATTGATTGACCACATTAGGATTTGCTTGTCCCTGTGTTTGTTTCATGATTTGTCCGATTAAGAATCCAACAGCACGATCTTTACCATTTTTGAAATCTTCAATTGATTGTTCATTGTTATCTAAAATACCATCAATAATGGGTTGTAACTTAGCTGGGTCAGATAATTGAACAAGTCCCTTAGACTCAACCCAAGCTTTAGGTTCGCTACCATTTTTAATAATTTCTTGGAAAACTTTTTTAGCAATCTTACTTGAAATTGTTTCATCAGTAATTAAATTAATCATTCCAGCAAGATTTGCTGGTGTTAATTTAGTATCTTGTAAGTTTAATTTATTTGTATTCATGAACGCATTAACTTCACCCATTAACCAGTTAGCAGCTAACTTAGGATCTGCATCTAACTTAATTGTGTCTTCAAAGAAATCTGACATTTCTTTTGTTTGTGTTAAGACTTCAGCATCATATTCAGGCAAGCCTAATTCACTTGCATAGCGTGTCCGTCGTTTGTCAGGCATTTCGGGAATTGATTCTCTAACTTCTTGAATCCAGTCATCACTAATATGAATTGGTGGAATATCTGGTTCTGGGAAATAACGATAATCGCTAGCCCCTTCTTTGACACGCATCAAAATAGTTGTACCAGTTGGTGCATCAAAACGGCGTGTTTCTTGTTGAACAATACCACCAGACATCAAGACATTTATTTGACGTTTTTCTTCAAATTCAAGTCCTTTACGCACATTTTCAAATGAATTTAAATTTTTCATTTCAGTTTTTGTCCCATAACCGGGTTGGCCAATTGGGTTAATTGAAATATTAACATCAATTCGCATTGATCCTTCTTCCATCTTCACATCAGAAACACCGGTAAATTGAATAACTTGACGTAATTTTTCAAGATATGTGTAAGCTTCTTCAGGTGTTTTGATATCAGGACGTGAAACAATTTCAATCAAAGGTGTTCCTTGACGGTTTAAATCGACATAAGAATAGCCGTTAGGATTATGCGTATTTTTACCCGCATCTTCTTCAACGTGCATTTCTTCAATTCCGATTTTTTTCGTTTCGCCATTAACTTCAATTTCTAAGAAGCCGTTACGACCAATAGGTTCTTCTGATTGTGTGATCTGGTAAGCTTTTGGATTATCAGGATAAAAGTAATTTTTTCGGTCAAAATGGTTATCCTTTGTGATTTCACAATTTAAAGCTAAGGCAGCACGCATTCCGTATTCAATTGCCCCTTTATTGGCAGTTGGTAAAACACCTGGATAACCCCAGTCAATAACGTTGGTATTCGTATTAGGTTCTGCCCCAAAATCAACTTTTGAAGGTGAGAATGCCTTAGAGTTAGTTTTCATTTCAATATGAACTTCAAGTCCAATTGTTGTTTCAAAATTCATTAGTTTTGGCCTCCTAACGTAGGGACTTCTTTATGGAAATCAGTTGCTTGTTCAAATGCGTAACCAGCACGATACATTGTTGCTTCATCGAATGATTTCGCAATTAATTGTAATCCAACTGGTAAGCCATTTGAGAATCCAGCAGGAACTGACATGCCGGGTAGTCCAGCCAAGTTAACTGGAATCGTTAAAATATCATTCATATACATTGTAATTGGGTCTTCAATTTTATCACCAATATTAAATGCTGTATTAGGTGCAGTAGGCCCAATAATCAAATCATAATCATTGAATACATTACGGAAATCATTGCAGATTAAAGTCCGAACTTGAGCTGCTTTCTTGAAGAAAGCGTCATAAGTTCCAGCAGATAATGAGAATGTTCCTAACATAATCCGACGTTTAACTTCATCCCCAAAACCTTCTGAACGAGAACGTACATAAACATCTTCCAAACTCTTAACGTCTTGTGCACGGAATCCATAACGAATACCATCAAAACGTTGTAAATTAGATGATGCCTCAGAAGAAGCTAGAATATAGTAAACGGGCACACCATATTTACTGTTTGGTAAACTAACTTCGTCAACTGTTGCGCCAAGTTCTTCAAACGTCTTAACTGCTTTTTGAATGGCTTCTTTAACACCAGCATCAACACCCTCACCTAAATACTCTTTAGGTAAAGCAATCTTCATTCCTTTAATATCGCCAGTTAATCCAGCAGTAAAATCAGGAACAGCTTGCGCTGAACTCGTTGAATCATGAACATCGTTACCACTGATTGCATTTAAAACAGCAGCGTTATCTTTAACGCCACGTGTGAATGGTCCAATTTGGTCCAAACTTGATGCAAATGCAATTAAACCATAACGTGATACACGACCATAAGTTGGTTTTGTTCCTACGACACCATTAAATGAAGCAGGTTGACGGATAGAACCACCAGTATCTGAGCCTAAAGCAGCAATAACTTCACCTGAAGCAACTGCAGCAGCTGAACCACCTGATGAGCCACCGGGAACCTTCGTTGTATTCCAAGGGTTTTTTGTTGTTTTAAAAGCTGACGTTTCAGTAGAACCACCCATAGCAAATTCATCCATGTTTGTTTTACCAATTGTCACCATTTGTGCTTGGCGCATTTTTTCAATCACTGTTGCATCATATATTGGATTGAAATTTTCTAACATTTTGCTTGCAGCAGTTGTTGTTAAATCCTTTGTCACAATATTATCTTTAACAGCCATTGGTATCCCGGCTAAGACATTATTTGCATCGATACCAGCAGCATCAACAGCCTTAGCTTGGCTAAGTGCCATTTCTTCGTTCATTGCGAGGAAAGCAGAAATCTTTGAATCACGTGCTTTAATTTCAGCAAAGGTTGCCTTCGTTAATTCTTCAGAACTCATTTCTTTATTAACTAATGCGTCATGTAAACTTGATAAATCTTGTTTGAAATAATCCATGCTTAAGCTTCCTCACTTTCATCAATAATTGCTGGCACTTTAATAAGGCCATTTTCACTATCCGGTGCATTTTTAAAGAGTAAGTCTCGATCTGTTCCTTCTTCTGCGACATCTTCACGCATCACATTGAGAACATCTGTAATATGTGTCGTTACTGGAACGCCTGTTGTATCTACTTCTGATAATTGTTCAGCCATTCCGATAATATCATCTAATTGACTGGTAAATAGTTCTAAATCTGTATCACTGAGTTCTAGTTTAGCTAACTCTGAGACATGTTTGACTTCTTCTTTACTAATTGACATTCAAAACCATCCCTTCAAAATTCAAATTAATTTCTTTTTAATAACTGGTAAATACATGCGTATAGTATGTGCTTTCTTTAGCTGTTTTGGCAAGGAAACTTTGCATTGTCCCATCACTACCTTTGATAGTAATGTCAATTGGAATCCCTGATGCTAAATATTTCACGGCCGTTGTTGATAAATATTGAGTGAAACTAATAATCTCTGTTTCACTATAAAATTGAGTTGTAATATTGATGTGCATCCCTGTAATTGCTTTGTTTTTATATTGTACCTGTGCTGTTACACCTGCTAAATTAGGAAAGAAACTTTGAACTTCAGTTTTAAAATTCGTAAATGTCGTTTCATCATTTGTATTAGGTGATGTGGCCGTCGATGTCGTTGGGAACGTATAACTCTTAATTGAAACATCATCCCAATTATCAATCGTCGTTTTACCATTCTTATTCACAGCGTAGGCGTAGAAACTACCGCCAACTAAACTATCGTTTGGTGCTTGCTTGTACATTGCCACCATGATTGGAACGCTATCACTAATTCCTTTGGTTTTACGAAGACGAGCAACCACTTTGTTAGCAGCTTCTTTACCCTTTTCTCTCATTGTTGCATCAGAAATAACGGTTTTATATTCAGCCCCATATTCTTCTTTTTGATAATAATCAACTGAGTTCATTCCGATACCTACCGAGATACCCGAGAGTGATAATTTGCTGCCTTTTTTTGTCATAAAATCTTGTTCTTCAACTTGCTGTACATACATGGGATTACGGTCTGTTTCACCCGTTTTACCATTACTCTTAGGGTTTAATCCGTCTTTATTAGCACTTGATTCACGTCCTAACCAGCTTTGAACAGTCGTTTTTGTTAAATATTGTCCTTCTTGGAAAATATAACTGTCAGTAGCAAATTGATCTTTAGATAAATCTAACAGACCAGATTCAAAACTTTTTAAATTCAAGACATTGTCATTTTGTGTGAGTGCCACACCTCTTGATTTACTTGTTAAATATTTACCATCTTTAATGACACCTTCATAGTTACTATCACTTGTTTGGCCAGTTGTCTGGTAACCAGAACTTGATGTATTTTTAGAGGTTCCCGACGAGCCTGATGAGGCAACATTGCCACAGGCTGCTAAGAAAATTAACGAGAAACTTAACATAAGTCCAATCTTAATTTTTTTCATATGACACTCCTTCCATAACTGAGATAAATTGTTGTTCATCCCAAATTTCAATTTCTAGTTGCTTCGCTTTTGTTAACTTACTTCCAGCATCATGCCCGGCAATTAATAGGTCTGTTTTTTTCGAAACACTACCAACAACAGAAGCACCATTTGCTTCAAGCCATTTTTTAGCATCGCTTCGTTTCAACTGATCAAGTGTTCCCGTTAGGACAACTTTCTTATCCATCACGGGACTACCTTCAGCTAATTCTGCAATTTCAGCAGTTGTTTTGCCTAAAAAGGTTAAGTTAACTTGCGCATTATCCAGTTCATCAATCAATTCACGAACTTGGTCATTGGCAAAATAAGTCACAAGACTATCCGCAATCACCTGTCCGATTGAATCAATGACGAGAATATCTTCGGAAATTGCTGTCATTAATTGATGAATATCTTTAAATTCGGCTGAAACCAATCGAGCAGCCTTAGCTCCAACATGCCGAATTCCTAGTCCAAATAATAAGCGTTCCACTGAATTTTGTCGGCTAATATCAATTGCATTTAATAATTTATTAACCGATTTTTCTTTGAAATTATCTAGCGTTAACAGTTGATCGGCAGTTAACTGATACAATCCTGCAACATCACTAATTAACTTATTTTCAAATAATTGTTCAACAATTTTAGGCCCTAGTCCATCAATATTCATCGCATTTCTAGAAGCAAAATGTGCCAGACTCTCTTTAATGAGTGCGGGACATTTTGGATTGATACAACGTAATGCAACTTCTTCATCCAGATGAACTAATATTGCTCCACAAACTGGGCAGTTCGTTGGCAAACTATACACAACACTGTCTTCTGGTCGTTTATCTAAGACAACTTCAGAAATTTCTGGAATAATATCCCCAGCCTTATGCAACTTAACCGTATCGTTAATTCTAATATCTTTTTGTTTCAGTAAATCCCCATTATGCAATGATGCCCGAGAAACTGTTGTTCCCGCTAACTGCACAGGATTCATGATTGCAGTTGGTGTTACGACACCTGTTCGACCAATCGTCCATTCAATATCTAGAACTTTAGTTTCTTGCTCGTCTGGCGGGAATTTATAGGCAATTGCCCATTTTGGAACTTTAACCGTATTACCAACTTCATCATGAATCGTGAATAAATTTGCTTTAATAACAATACCATCGATATCGTAAGATAAATCATGACGTTTTGCTTGATATTCATTAATGTATGCCGAAATTTCTGTCATATCACTCGTAACACGTGATTCAGTATTTGTTCTAAATCCAAGTTTAGACAAGCGTTTTAACGCATCACTTTGAGTTTTGACATCCGGATCAACTATATAATAGATAAATGTACTCAATTGTCGTTGAGCCGTTTCAGCTGTATTTAATTGTCGTAAACTACCTGCTGCTGCATTCCTAGGATTAGCAAATACCGTTTCTCCAGCTTCCTCGCGACGTTTATTCAACGCAACAAACGCCTTTGTTGGCATGTAACATTCTCCACGAACTTCAATTGAAATGGGTTCCGTCAATGTTAGTGGAATTGATTTGACTGTTTTAAGATTTTCAGTAATATTTTCACCAATTGTGCCATCTCCACGAGTTGATCCTTTAACGAATACACCATTTTCATATGTTAACGAAATGGCCAATCCATCAATTTTGAGTTCAGTATTGTAACTTACCTCAGCATCAACTGATTTTTGTAATCGTTGATCAAATTCCGATAGTTCTTCAATGGAAAAGACATCCCCCAATGAAAGCATTGGTACTTCATGCGAAACTTTTTCAAAACCAGGCAGTACCTGGCCACCAACACGTTGCGTTGGTGAATTAGGTGTCACTAAATTAGGAAAGGCTTTTTCAAGTTCTACTAGTTGTAGGTAGTGTTCATCATAAACATGATCTTCAACTGTTGGCTGATCAAGGACATAATATTGACGCGTCCATTTGATTAAGTCAGTTTTTAATTGATTCACTCTATTAGTTGCTTCTTCCAATGTTATGGCTTGATTTGACAAACTTGAACCCTCCTTTTATTTAGTCCACTTTTTTTGTAATTGGTGCAAAAGCTGTCAACAGACGCTTAATCCCTTGTTCTTTGAAAGCAATATCAAGTTCAGCATCCGAACCTGATCCTGAAACTTTAACGATTGTCCCAGTACCCCAAGCTTTATGTTCCACTTTTTCACCAATACGCCAAACAACTGCATCAGCACCTGTACCATTATCACGTTCAACGGTTTTAGCAGGTCGACGGTATGTTGTCGCCGTCGCACGTTGATTGGAATACGATGAATTACGAGATGGTGCTGCCGTTTGATTATCTAATTCAAGTAATGACTCATCTATTTCACCAATGAAACGTGAAGCTTGATTACTTTGACGACGACCATACAACATTCTTGAAAAAGCATTTGTTAAATATAATTTGCGTTCAGCACGAGTAATTCCGACATATGCTAAACGACGTTCTTCCTCAAGTTGATCATCTTCTAACATGGCACGAGAAAGAGGGAATATGCCTTCTTCCAATCCCATTAAAAAGATAACTGGAAATTCAAGTCCTTTAGCGGCATGTAATGTCATCAATGTGACTTCTTCAGGTTCTTCTTCAATATCATCTTGTGCAGAAACTAGTGCTAAATCAGCTAAGAAATCAACATAACGGTCACTATCATCTTCTTCAGCTTCCCAACGATCATCAAATTGCTGAGTTACAGACAAGAATTCTTCAACGTTTTCAAGTCGCGTTTCATTTTCAATCGTTTTCGTCTTTTTCAAATTAGCTTCATAACCTGATTGTTTTAAAATTTCTTTTGTTAACTCGGTCACATTCAAGAACTCACGCATTTTTTGTAATCCACGAATCATTGTGGCAAATTCTTGTAATGATTTTTCAGCTTTACCAGAAATATTAGCAAGCGCTGAGTTTTCAGCACCTTCAAGCATTGTCCAATTATTCATATCTGAAAATTCACGTAATTTGTCCACACTACTTGCACCGATACCGCGTTTTGGGACATTTACAATACGATCAAAACTCATTGAATCTTGATCATTAGCAATTAAACGAATGTAGCCTAAGATATCTCGAATTTCCAATCGCTCGTAGAATTTGTGTCCACCAACCATTTTGTAAGGAACGCTTGATTTTAAGAATGTCTCTTCAATCACACGAGACTGTGCATTCGTTCGATATAAAATGGCGAAATCACCGTAATTTAAGTGATTATCTTTAATTTGTTCTTGAATTTTTTCAACCACATAATGTGATTCATCATTTTCACTTTGGCCACGGTAGTAAGAAATTTTCTCACCATCTTTATTATCAGTCCAAAGACTCTTATCACTGCGGTTCGTATTATTATCAATAACTGCATTGGCAGCATTCAGAATTGTTTTCGTTGAACGATAGTTTTGTTCCAACTTAACAACATCAGCATCAGGATAATCTTTTTCAAAATTCATAATGTTATCCATGTTTGCCCCACGCCAACCGTAAATACTTTGGTCAGCATCCCCGACGACGCAGAGATTTTTGAAACGTTCAGCTAACATGTTTACTAAGGTATATTGTGCTTCATTAGTATCCTGATATTCATCCACATGGATATATTGAAATTTATTTTGATAAAAAGCCAATGTTTCAGGCTTTTCTTTAAATAAACGGATAGTTAACATAATTAAATCATCGAAATCAACTGCTTGATTTGAGCGTAACTCTTTTTGATATGCCGTATAAACTTTAGCTACCATTTGTTCGAACATACTTGCAGCACGTTCTGCGTATTCTTTTTCTGTTAATAAATCATTTTTTGCATTTGAAATTGCTCCTAAAACGGTTCTTGGGTCAAATTTTTGTGGATCAATATTTTGTTCTTTTAAAATACGTTTTACTAAAGTCTTTTGTTCACCTGGGTCGGCAATTGTAAATGCACGATTATAACCAATTTGGTCAATATCACGTCGCAAAATACGAACACAAAGTGCATGGAATGTTGAAACCCAAACATCTTCTGCCCCTTTGTTAAGTAATTTATTAACACGTTCGCGCATCTCTTTTGATGCTTTATTTGTAAATGTGATTGCTAATACGTTCCATGGATTGATACCTTTTTCTTCAATTAAGTAAGCAACGCGATGCGTTAATACTCGCGTTTTACCACTTCCAGCTCCAGCCATAATTAAGAGTGGTCCCTCTGTTTTTAGGACAGCTTCTTTTTGTTTGTTATTCATTCCGTTCAATAAGCTTTCAGTAGTCAAATTAATCAATCCTCTCTATAAATCAGTCATTATTTATTATAGCAAAAAAACGCCTTAACTTCTTTAATTTTTATGAATATATGTCTCAACTTGTTCATAAAAAAAGACGAACCGATTCAAAACGATTCATCCTTCTAATTTCATTTAATTTGTTGTTTCTTTTTTATCCCAAATGCCTGTATCTTCAATTTGATTCAATGCTTCACGAACTGAATCTGACTGAACCAAAATATGCCCAGCACGATCTAATTTATGATTTTCAGGGTAACGATAAAAATGGTAATACCAATTATTTTTAAGAACCCACTGTGTCTTTAAATCGGCACGTTCTTCTTCTTTTAATGACACCATAACAGTTGGTGCAAGGAATTTCACTTTTGATAGTGGCAATCCACAAATGGCACGTAAATGCTGTTCATACATGCTAACGTTTGTTGCTTTATCAAAAACATACCCTGATTGATGCATAGCGGGCACGACACGTTTAACATAAATTGCACCTGATTTAGTTACAAAGTAGCCAATTTCTAATGCGCCAGTGTAGTCTAGATTTTCCGCAACTTTAATGGCAATTTTATGCATTTCAGCAGAAATTTCTGTATCTAAGTTAGCTGGTACGATTGATTCGTGTAATCGATGATCACGATATTTATTTTCAACAGCTGGGAAAAAATTAATTTCCTTACCATTTTTGATAAGAACCATTGAGATTTCTTGTTCATAAGGAATCCATGATTCTAAAATATAGGTGCCACGTTCAACCAAGTACGCCGCATCTGAAATATCAGTTTGCGTATTGAGAACACTCTGGTAACTTTTACCAAACCCTTTTTGGATTGGTTTTAAAACGCTGGGATACCCAATTGAAAGTACAGAATTATACACATCTTCTAATGATACAATTGTTTCAAAAGGTGGAATATTAATATTTAATTGTTCAAAAAAAGCTCTTTCCAACAAGCGGTCTTGCATAATTTCTAATGCATTATACTTTTGTGGCACATAAGTATATTTTGAAATATATTCAATCACTTCTGAATTAACGTGTTCAGATTCATACGTCACAATATCTGTTCGTTCAGCGAATTCTTTCAATTTATCCTTATCATTCATCTTACCTACAACAGAATAATCTGCTAATTGAAGTGTCTCACTAACTTCATTTTGACTGTATGCTGCGATTTTAAACCCTAAATTTCTTGCAGCCATAGCCAACATTGCACCCGTTGGACTATCTCCGATTATTCCCAATGTACTTCCAGGAAAGATAACTTTTTTTTCCACTATATATTCACTACTTTCTACTTTTGCTTTATACCCTTAATCATACTGTTATCCCGCGGGGCAATCAAGTTTTAACAACCATAATTTAACAATTTTATAAGAAAATAAAAAAGAGCACATTTTGCGCTCTTTTCGTTAATTTAATCTTCAAAATGAACTTGATCACCATCAAATGATGAAATTTTAGCAAGTGATTCTAAACGTACGCCACGTTCATGAATTAATTCGGCACCTTTTTGGAATGATTTTTCAATTACAATTCCAATTCCAGCAATTTCTGCCTTAGCTTCGTCACAAATTTGGAAGAGTCCTTCAGCTGCTTGGCCATTTGCCAAGAAGTCATCAATGATTAAAACACGATCGTTTTCACCTAAAAACTTGTTGGCAACGGCAATTGTATTTTCAACTTTCTTTGTGTACGAGTAAACAGAAGCAGAATATAAATCATTTTGCATCGTAACGCTCTTATTTTTACGTGCGAAGACAACAGGAACATGAAATTGTAACCCAACGAATACTGCTGGGGCAATACCTGATGATTCAACTGTTAAAATTTTAGTAATTTTTTCATTTTTGAATAATTCAGCAAATTCCACACCCATTGCTAACATTAAATCAGGATCAACTTGGTGATTTAAAAATTGATCGACCTTCAATACATCTCCTGGTAATACAATACCATCTTGCATAATTCTGTCTTCTAAAAGTTTCACGTGGGGTACGCTCCTCTTGCTATTTATATTTTTTTGGGTATAAAAATAGCTTTTTCACTTCGGTATAAGTAAAAAAGCTACATTCCGGTTTTGAATGACTTAAGAATAACATAATATAAGGGTAATTTCAATTTGAATCTACTCATTTATCGTTATTATACTTGACATTAATCCCGTTTATTTATCATATTTATCTAAATGATATTGTTTAATGATATCTGTTAATTTTGTACTATAATCATTATCTGTTGCGTACCCATCAACTACTAAAGCTGCTGCTGCATCTTCGTAAGTTGCTGCAGAAAGAACGTCAGCAAATTGTGTTTTATTCCATGTATTTCCATTAGCTAATAATTTCGAATGAGACATAATTGCTTCGTCCCAATCTTTGAAGACGATAAATTTAGCCGTAACCGTCTTCCATGTGCCATCTTTTTCTTGTTCTTTAGTTTTGAAATCTTTTGCACGTGCGCCCGTTCCTTTAATTCCAAATAGGTTATTGTAGTCTTTAGCTAAAGAACTCGTTCCCCAATCAGATTCTAAGATAGCTTGTGCAATTGTAATACTAGAAAAGACTTTATATTTTTTTTGCATTTTTTGTGCTTCAGGTGCTACTTTCTTAATAAATGCTTGTTTTTTAGCTTCTGCTGCTGCTTTTTTTGCTGATTCACTTGCTTCAATTTTTGAGGTTGATAATGACGTCGCAATAGATTCATCTCGAGCAACATTCTTTTTATGAACGTTCATTGAAACAACGACTGTAATAATACCAAGAATTAAAATTAAAACAACAATATTCGCAACTTGAATTTTACCGTTCTTTACAAAAATCCCCCGACCATTTTTCTTTTTCATTAGTACACCCGTCCCTATACATTTAATTGTTTCACTTATTTTACCCTAATTCTATATCTATTACCATCGTATTTTTTCTCTTTTTATTAAATTTCTGTTAAGCTTGAGCTATCTTAAATGAGACAGGAGAACATAATGACAAAAAATTTAAATTGGGGAATTATTGGACTTGGTAACATCGCTCACAGCTTTACAACTTACTTTGATCAACCATTTGGTGAAATCTATGCCGCTGGCTCAAGAAACTTAGAAAAAGCGCAAACTTTTGCTAACGAATTTAATATTCCACATGCCTATGGTAACTATGAAGACTTATTAGCTGATGATGAAATTGACATCGTTTACATTGCGACACCTCACAACTACCATATCGACACAATCTTGGCTGCACTTAAAGCTGGCAAGCACGTCTTAAGTGAAAAAGCAATCACCATGACTAGTGATGAACTTAAACAAGCAACTGATTTAGCTGAAGAAAAAGGCTTGATTTTACAAGAAGCAATGACTATTTATCATATGCCACTTTATAAAAAAATTATTGAAGTAGCTGAAGAAAAAAAATTAGGCAAACTAAAAATGGTCCAAGCCTCATTTGGTAGTTTTAAAGATCCTGATCCAACAAATCGTTTCTTCAATCCTGATTTAGCTGGTGGCGCATTATTAGATATCGGTGTTTATGCATTAGCCTTTGTCCGTCAATTCATGACAGCCACACCAGAAATCACAGGTTCAGCAATGAATTTATTCGAATCAGGTGTTGACGAATCTGAAACGATTAGTTTACAAAATGCCAATAATGAACTCGCAACTGTTGCCTTAACATTCAGAGCTAAAATGCCTAAAATGGGTATTATTGCTTATGAAGGTGGTTACTTTACTGTTTACGATTATCCTCGAGCTAATAAAGCTGCTCTTGTATTATCTGATGGAACAGCTACAGAAATCACTGCCGGCCATACAAAACAAGCCATGAATTATGAAATTAAAGATGTTCAAGATATGGTTTTGGGTAATTTAAATCCTAAACCATTCTTAGAAAAAACAACAGATGTTATGTCAATAATGACACAAGCTCGTGAACAATGGGGCTTTAAATATCCTTTTGAAAAATAAGCTTCATCTGAAAAGTTATCACTAGAAATTGTTGATAACTTTTTTTAATTCCATGCTACACTAAAAGAAAAAGAGTTGGAGTTAATTTTATGAAACGAAAGAAACGTTATATTCAGAATCGAACACGTAATTATCTAATTGGACTTGCTGTCATTTTAGTTGTCTCCCTTTTCAGCGGAAAATTACCTAGTACTGTAAAAGATTTGCTACAAACAAATGGCAATTCAACTTCAGTCAATGTTAAAAATGGGACAGGAACAGCAAATACTAGTTCTATTAATAGTAGCAAGGCCATTAATGGAATTGTGGATAATGGTGCGCCAACCTTTTCAAAAAGTGATCTTGCAGATAATGCCAATGGTTGGATAAAATACGGCGCTCTTGACTCTCTTGGCCGTGCTACTCAGGCCAATGCTCTTTTAGTTAAAGCTTTAGAATCTAGAGGGTCATCAGCAGATTCTTCAATTCGACCAACTGGTTTTGTGTCAGGGCTGTCACCTTATTTTCATTCCCGTGGACATTTAATCGGTCGACAACTTGGTGGTAGTGGTGATAAAAAAGAAAATTTAGCAACATTATATCAAAACCCTGTTAACACACCCTACATGACCAAGTATGAAAACGCAGTTCGTGCAGCAGTTGATAAAGGAGATCATGTCCGTTATCAGGTAACACCAATTTTTTCTGGTAAGTCACTTTTCCCTAAAGCAATTCAAATGCAAGGTAAAAGTACAACTTCTTGGGGCAATATTAAATTTAATGTTACTATTTTGAATAAACGTTAATTCAAAGGAGTGTGTTATTCATGTTCACAGAATTAAAAAGTCAACTGATAGATTCAGCACCACAAACGCTACAACAATTATTACTTAATTCAAATATCCGTCAGACAAATGATGGCTATTTACAATTTCCTGGCAGCTCACTTCAAACACAATTTTTAGAAACAATGAACTTCTTGAAAACACCTGATACTATCTCTTTGAACTGGGATGACGTTTGTATCTTAGGTCAGACAATTGATGGTGATTATCTAGCAGGTGATCACTATTCAACAACCTTTTTTATTCCTAGTAGTCTGCTAGCAGATGATACTGAAATTCATCATATGCCTATAATCGACGCATTAATTGCACTAGAAAATGGAACATTAGATTCTAAAATTATTTCTAAATTCAACTAAAAAAAGTTATTAACAGCGAAATATCATTCGTTGTTAATAACTTTTTTATTTTTACCTATTAGCATCGTGTATTTTGTTCTCTAACTTTTCCGAACTATTTTTTGTAAAGGTCTTGCTATCAATGGCGCAACAATCCCTGCTAAAATCATCTCTGGAATACCGTTTGTGACAACTAGTCCCATAATATATGGTAATAATTGTGCCATATCAACTTTATAAAAATTAGCTGCTTGCCCATGATATAAAAGATAGATAAGGCCTAAAACTAAAACCGTATTAACCAATGAACCAAAAACAGAGGCAATAATCATGGCTAACGTTTTGTTTTTCCACCATTTATATAAAAAGTAAAAAATGACTGCTGTCACAATTCCAATTAAAATTCTTGGCACAATTGCTATAAGTGGATTTGTAAAAACAATGGGTGCAAGTGGACTAGTTGGCGACACAAACGCCCTGATAAATGTGATTAATCCCCAGACACCACCGATAAATGCACCATCTTTCCAGCCAAACACTAAAGCAGCAACAATCACCGTGATATGAATGGTTGTGATGCTTAAGGGGCCAACAGGGATGTAACCAAATAATGGCACAAAATTTTGAACAATAATGATTGAAATAAATAACGCCAAAATACTCATATGATATGTTTTATTATTAGTTTTCATCTACTTACTCCTACAAATTTAATCATTTCACTTCCGTTCCCTTATTATAACCGATTTAACGATTGTTACCATTTAATATGCAAAAAAATAGAACGTCACTAATTATAGAGGTAATCAGTGACGTTCTATTTTAAATAAATTTTATATTACATGAATGAGATAAGGGTCGTTAAAACAGGAACAACAATGATGAACAAGATTGTACTTGTTGTAACAATGTTTGTTGCGTATTTAACGTCTCCATGTGCTTCATTAGCTAAGATTGGTAATACGGCTAACATTGGTGTAGCTGATTGAACAATCAAAGTTTTTTGTAATAATGGTGCTAAATCTGCACCAGTTAAATGTGTACCTAAAAGAATAACAGCGATTAAAATGATTGGTGATAAAATAAAACGTCCAAGTAATGCAACGACTGTATCACGATCAAATCTGATACTCTTCAAACCGGCTTTAGCTAACACAATACCAATATAGATTAATGATAATGGTGTAACTAATCCACCAACATAACCTAATGTTTGGCTAATAAAATCAGGAACTGGAATTGCAAGAACCAAGAAGATTAATGCAACGATGAACCCAACAAGTGGCATTGGGATTACTTTAGCCCAGTTAATTTTCTTTTTCGTTTTATCTGATTTGTCTTTTGTTGGATCATCATTTGAAATTAAGAAAACACCAAATGCCCATGTTGAAACTGTATTAATAATATAGTAAACAAGGAAATATGAGATACTCTTATCGCCAAACAACGCAATATTTAAAGGTAAACCAATGAAAATTGTATTTGCATTAACAACGGCATTCATGAAGATACCACGACGACCAGGTTTGATGTTCAAGATATGAACAAGTGCCCATGCAATTAAGTAACCGATAATAACAGCAATTGCTGGGTAGAGTAAACTACCTGACAATGCAGCTAATTGATCACGTTTTAAATATTTTAAAACAGAAACGAAAATTGAAGCTGGTAAAGCAATTTTTGTAATTAATGATGAGATATTGCCACCAAATGAATCAGCGAACCAACCTTTAACTTGTAAAATGTATCCAAGTACCATCATCAAAACAACAACTAGAACACTTTGAATTGATTGGAAAAATACCATAATTAATTGTCCTTCTCTCTACGCTTTTTTTAGTATTTAGGTGTCCATTTCATATCTGAGACAGCCTTTTTAACATCTGTAATTGCTTCTTTGTTTAATTTTTGGTCAACAACACTTTGGGCAACTACTTCAGCAATTGTTTGTGAGAATTCTGCTAAATGTGTTACTGGTGGTAATACGGCAGCACCAACGGCTGTAGTATCAACGATTCCACCTAAAGCATGACTAGCTTGTGATAAGATTTCGCCATTAACTCTTGAAGATGTTGAAGCGATAATCCCAAATCCAAGACCTGGGTACATAAGTGCGTTGTTTGCTTGACCAATTTGGTAAGTAACACCTTTGTAATCAACATTATCAGCTGGAATACCAGTAGCAACTAAAGCTTTACCATCAGTCCATGCAATCAAATCTTCAGCCTTAGCTTCTGCTAATTTTGTAGGGTTTGATAATGGGAAGATGATTGGACGTTCAACATGTGAAGCCATGTCTTGAACAATTTCTTTTGTAAATGTACCAGGTTGTGTAGATGTACCAATCATAACAGTTGGTTGAACAGCTTTAACAACAGCTTCTAAAGAAGTTAATTCATCAGCATTAGCAAATTCTGAACGTTTATGCGTAAATTCTTTTTGGCCAGGTGTTAAGTCTTCTGTATCATCAAATAACAATCCTTGTTTATCAACTAAGAAGAAACGTTTGCGAGCATCTTCTTCTGAAACACCAGCGCGTTTCATTTCGTCCATAATTTGGTTAGCAATTCCGACACCAGCAGTACCAGCACCATAAGTAATAACTGTTTGGTCAACAATTGAACCTTTAGTGATACTTAGAGCACCTAAGATACCAGCTAAAACAACAATCCCTGTACCTTGGATATCATCATTAAATGTTGTGATTTCGTTTTGATATTTTTCAAGAATATTAGCAGCATTTGAACGGCCAAAATCTTCCCAATGTAATAACAATTCTGGGAACAAGTTCTTTGTACTTTGGACAAAGCCATCAACGAAGTCATAGTATTTGTCACCAGTTACACGTTCATGTTTGTTACCAAGGTATAATGGATCATTCAATAATGTTTCATTATTTGTTCCAGCATCAATAGAAACTGGTAAAACTTGTGAAGGATCAATTCCAGCAGCAGCTGTATAAACCATTAATTTACCAATTGCGATATCAACACCGTTGACACCCCAATCGCCCATACCTAAAATACCTTCAGCATCTGTCACAACGACTAAACGAATGTCACGTCCTGCAGCAGCATTTTTTAATGTTGCTTCGATATCTTCTGGATGATCAATTGATAAGAATGCAGCGTTTTGTGGATTTACATAAATTTCGTTGTATTCTTCGATTGAATCAGCAACAACTGGATCATAAACAACTGGCATAAATTCAGCCACATGTTGTCCCATTAAGTAGAAAAATAGTGTACGGTTTTCATTGAATAATTCCATTAAGAAATGGCGTTTTTCAAGACCAGTTTCTTTACTTAAATATTGTGCGTAGTTTTGTGTTGCTTGTTCTTCAATTGTTTGAACTTTAGCTGGTAACATACCAATAAGTCCTAATTCACGACGTTCTTCCATTGTAAATGCTGTACCTTTATTTACAAATGGGTTATTTAACATATCTTGTGCTTTTGTCATCATTAATTCCTCCATTATTTTTTTATATTTTATTTTCTCTTTAACTTACAAGAGCAAGAATACACCCCTTTAAAAATTATAGTCAAACATGTGTTATACTATAAATATTATTTATATGAGGATTATAAACGTTGATTTAGAGGAGATTATAATGAACATTCGAGATTTAGAATATTATCAACAAATAATTAATTTGAGAAATTTTTCAAAAGTTGCTCATTTTTTTTCAGTTAGTCAACCAACAATCACAACTGCAATGAAACGCTTAGAAACTGAATTAGACACAAATCTGATTATTCGTGATCAATCACATCATCAAGTTTCTTTTACACCAAGTGGTGAACAATTCGCTGAACATGTTAATATTATTCTCAAAGAATTAACAATTGCTAACCAAGAAATTAACCAACTTAAAAATGAGCACGTTCGATTTGGATTACCACCTATTATAGGAACGTACTATTTTCCGCAAATTGTCAGCAATTTATTTAATTCAGGTCTGATTAATCATCTAGATACAGTTGAGAACGGTTCCCAAGCCCTACTTCTTCAGTTAATAAACGGATCATTAGATATGGCTTTATTAGGTTCCGTTAAACCAATAGAAGATGACCGCTTAATTGCCAGAAATTTTGCATCTAAACACTTCAAGATTATCGTTAGCAAACATCATCCACTTGCTTCAAGAGAATCCGTTAAATTTTCTGAACTTCGAAATGAAAAATTTATTATGCAAAATGAGGGTTTTGTTCATCCAATCGCTTTTAAAGAGTTAACAACAAAAAATCATTTCAAACCAAAGATTATCTATACAACAAGTGACAGTCAGATTATTAAAAAAATGGTTACCGAAAATGTTGGTATTGGTTTTTTAACAGAACTAGCATTGGATGCTGCAGATGATTTAGTCTCACTCCCCTTATCGGAATTAGATCAACCTAAATTTTTAATGTCACTCGTTTATCGTACAAGTCATATTTTAACGCCTACACAAGCAAAATTAATTGACGTTTTAATTGATCCTTCTATCTAATAAGAGAATAACTTATACCTTAAATATAAAGGTATAAGTTATTCTTTTTATTATTTATAGCACCGCTTGACTAAATATCATTGACTAAAGAAACGTATGTTCGTATAATTGGATATATGTTAAGGAGGTTTCCTCGAATGTACAATTATAGTAACGAACCTAGAAAAGTCATCTTTATGATTGATTCAAAATCTTTCTATGCTTCTGTCGAATCAGTTGCACGCGGTCTTAATCCATTACGCTCTATTCTCGTTGTTATGTCTACAGCAAAGAATACAGGTAGCGGGTTAGTACTAGCTGCTAGCCCTATGGCTAAGAAAATATTTGGTATCACAAACGTATCACGAGCTACTGATGTTCCAATTCATGATAAACGTTTAGTTGTTGCCCAACCCAGAATGAATCTTTACATAGAAGAGAACTTAAAAATCAATAAGCTATTTCAACAATTTGCCTCAAATGACGATATTCACCCATACTCTATCGATGAGTCAATTATTGATATGACGACTAGTTGGAAACTTTTCGGAAATAGTCCCTATGAAGTTGCTCGTAAAATTCAACTTGCGGTCAAAGGGGAAACAGGAATTTATACAACCGTTGGTATTGGTGATAATCCACTTCTTGCTAAATTAGCTCTGGATATTGAAGCAAAACATAACCATAGTTTAATTGCTGAATGGCATTATGAAGACGTCCCCGATAAGTTATGGCCAATAACACAACTTGACGATATCTGGTCAATTGGATCTAAAACTGCCGAAAAATTACAAAAAAATCATATCAATTCAATGAACGATTTAGCTCACTTCAACCCATATGAATTAAAAAACAAATTTGGCGTAATTGGTAGCCAATTATTTGCGTTTTCTTGGGGAATTGATCGTTCAATCATTCATGATAAATATACCCCCAAGGAAAAATCCTATGGTAATAGCCAAGTCTTACCAAAAGACTATGTTATCCAATCTGAAATTGAAGTCGTTATTCGTGAAATTGCAGAACAAGTAGCAGCACGATTACGTTCTCATCACAAAGTGGCTACTGTCATTAATTTAGGCATTGGATTTTCTTTAGCCGAAACGACAGATTCTGGAAAAAGATATTCAGGCTTTGGTAGTTCATTAAAAATTGATTCAACAAATAGTAATGCCCAAATCACAAAATATGCCATCGACCTATTTCGAAAAAAATGGCGTCATGAAGCTCTAAGACATATTAGTATTTCGTGTGGCAAATTAGTTGACGATAATAGTCAACAATTAGACATGTTTGACACTAATAATACGGAACAAAAGAATCACAACTTGGACAATACCATTGACATCATACGAAAAAAATATGGTTTTAAATCGATCGTAAAACTTTCCAGTAAGTCTGAAGGTGCAACAGCTATTTATCGCGCTGGGTTAGTCGGTGGCCATGCTGGGGGTAATACCTATGAGTAAAACAACTGATGTTGATGCAAATTTGATAAATCAATTTTTAAAATATGATTATCACGATCGCGGTATGATGAAATGGCAAGGATTCTATTTAAGCGACCATACATCGGCTCGAACAAAAAAATTAAACGAAGAGACACGAAAACAGAAATTAACACATGACATTAAGATGAATGATACTAAAATTGCAGAAGTAATCAATTTGGCAATCATTAAATCCACCCCTGTCACTGTTGATCTCACTAATAAAAATTTGGATGATACACTTTTAGAACCTATACAGGGACTCATTAATGGCTGGTATGAAGATAATATAATTATCAATCATATCACCGTTAAAATTAATGATATTCATGCAATATCATTAAGCCAAATGACTAATGGAGAAGGTAGAAGAAGTATATAAGTAGATAACTTCTACTTACTATACTTCTTCTACCTTTTTTGTTTGATTAATTATAAAAAAACCTCCAGTATTGGATTGGTCCAATACTGGAGGTTCACTTTACTATTTTTTTTATTAAGCTTCTGGTAAATCTAATGTTTCGATTTTTGAATCTAACACTGGAGCATCGTCAGCTTTTTTAACTTTTTTAGTTGTTTTCTTTGGTGCTGCTGATTCTTCCTTAACTTCTTTAGCAGGTTCTTCATCGGGTGCAAATAATTTTGCACGAACTTCTTGGTCCATATCATGTAACATATCAGGTTTTTGTTCCAAAATATTAACGACATTTGGTTTACCTTGACCTAAACGTTCGCCATGGTATGAGAACCATGACCCAGCTTTTTCAGCAATACCATTTTCAACAGCAAGATCTAAGATATCAGCAGTAGCTGAGATACCTGACCCGTACATCATATTTAATTCAGCAATCTTAAATGGTGGTGCTACCTTGTTTTTAACAACTTTAATAGTTGTTTCATTACCAATGACATCCGTACCATCTTTAATTTGTCCACGGCGACGAACATCTAAGCGAATTGTTGCGTAGAATTTTAAGGCACGGCCACCTGGTGTTGTTTCAGGGCTACCGAACATGACACCAACTTTTTCACGTAATTGATTAATAAAAATAACAGTTGTTCTTGTTTTGTTGATTGAACCAGCCAATTTACGGAGAGCTTGTGACATCATACGAGCTTGTAACCCAACATGAGCGTCACCCATTTCGCCTTCAATTTCTGCACGAGGAACTAAAGCTGCAACTGAATCGATAACGACAAGATCAACGGCACCACTGGATACCAAAGCATCTGCAATTTCTAATCCTTGTTCACCAGTATCTGGCTGTGATAATAGTAATCCATCAATATCAACACCTAATGCTGTTGCATATGCGGGATCCATGGCATTTTCAGCATCGATATAAGCAACTGTACCACCATTTTTTTGGACTTCTGCTGTTGCATGAAGTGCAATTGTTGTTTTACCAGAACTTTCTGGTCCGTATATTTCAACAATACGGCCTTTAGGAAAACCACCAACTCCCAATGCGTAATCCAATGATAAAATCCCAGTTGAAGTAACATCAATCTTCGTGTCAGCTTTGTCCCCCATCTTCATGATGGCACCTTGTCCGAATTCTTTTGTAATTGCTGATAACGCTTTTTCTAGTGCTGCTTCGCGTTCTTTACCGTCTTTTCTTTTGCCGTCTCCGGTTGCAATACTTCTGTTAGCCATAGTTAGTAACCATCCTCTCAATAGTAGAACATCTGTTCGTTTCCATTTACTTATCATACCTCATTAAAATTTATATCGCAAGCGTTAAATCATCTTTACCGAAAATAAAAAGAACGATGCAATTATCGTTCTTACTAGGTATCGATGTATTCAATTATACTGCATGCTCATTAATTAAGTACGCCATTTTCTTAAATAATTTCTATTTATTTAACTTATTCCATCGATTCAATCTGACTAATTGTCTCTTTTAAAACGCGTCTGAACGTTGCAAGATCCTGCCCTGTAACTTGCGTTTCCAATTTACTTTCCAATTGATTCCAAAAGTCACTATTAAAAGTTGTTAGACCTTTATACTTATCCGTAACAGATAAGTGAACAACTCGTTTATCTGTTATATCAGCCTTTTTTTCCACTAATCCTAATGTGATTAATTTTTTCAAATGGTAATTCGTATTTGGCGTTGATTGATTCAACAATTTTGAAACGCGTCCAATTGTTGGACTGTTCAACTGTTCGATCGCATTTAGATAATAAGTATCAATTGTCCCCAATTGTTTAATGTTCATTAGTCCATCTTGTTTCCCATACAAGCTCAACAACTGATTTAATTTGTTGAAAGTCCCACTTAACTCAATCATTTTGACCCTCCTAGTTATAGATCGCCTTAGTTCCCACCCAAAATAAAGCAAAAAATTATTGATTTCTAATACATAAATGTTTATTTGACTTATTATAATGTAAAAAGAGGCGTATACACAAGTAATACGTCCCCGATTTTAATAAAAATATGTTATCACTGAAAACGTTTAACTACCTGTAACTGTTGAACCTTGCCAGCTAAGCATTCCGCCATATACATCAACAACATCATAACCTTTTTCAAATAGGATATCTGCAGCTTGTGCACTACGACGTCCTGATCGACAAATAATATATGCTTTACCTGTTAATTCATAATCGTCAACTTCATCTAACGGAATATTAATTGACCCAGGAATATGGCCTTCAGCAAACTCGTCATCTTCTCGAACATCAATAATCTGTGGCTTTTGTGCTAATAATAGGTCAAGTTCCGTAGTCGTAATTGTTGGAATATCATCTTCAAAGTTCATTTAGTTACCCTCTTTTATTTAGTTATGGTTTTTATTAGTCTGTATCAATTTATTATCTATATTATCATATGTTTTTATTTCATATTTTTCAAATATTTAGATTTTAATATTGATAGATTTAGAAGGCTCTAAGGTAAGACTTACGTCTCTTTTTAATTGGGAACAGCGTAGGTTATAACATAATACTAAAAATGGGTACTAAAAAGCCACTCCATAATAACGGAGTGGCCTCTTTATATTTAATTATTACTATCATGTATCACATGTTGATAAGAAACTAAGTTCTTCTTTAATTTTCCAAAAATTTTAACCAATGAATCATGAGCACTTTCCGTTGAACGATCTTCGGCTAAGTACTGCCACGTTGAAATAATCAATAACAGTGACACAAAAATTAATGGGAACCCAGCTAATAAACAGATAGCTTGGATTGTTTTAAAACCACCAACGAAGACGATACCAAATGAGAATAACATGAAAATTCCCATCCAAACCAAGCGGTTAAACAAACTTGGTTGCTCTGTCGGTTTGAGTTTTGTACTAGTAAACGACGACACGATAAATGCAGATGATGAAATCGTCGTTGCTAAGAAGATAAAACATGAAATCGCATAGATAACTAACATTACGTATTTAAATGGCAATGTTGAAATAACTTGTGCAATTGCTGCAGCTTGACCATATACATTCAGTGTATGAATTAAATCAGCAGCTCCACTTTGTTGTAAATAGAGTGAATAACCACCTAAGATTGCGTAGAAACTCATACATCCTAAAGCACCATACGCAAGCATCCCTAATATCACCTGACGAATCGTTCGTCCACGCGAAATTCTAGCAATGAATAAGCCCATGAATGGCATGAAAGTTAACCACCAACCCCAATAGAAAATAGTTTCCGATTTAACAGGGTCAATCGCATGACCTAATCCTGAAGCTGTCCCTGTACTCATTGCTACAAACTGAGTAACCATCAGTACAAGACTGTTACCTTCTGACTTCAAAATATAAACCGTTGGTCCAACTAACAGAACAATTAACAAAAAGCCAATGGCTGTCCAAATATGAGCTGAACTCAATCGATCAATCCCACCCTTAATTCCTTTAAACATGGTTAACGTGAAAATGCTGAACAGGACAACAAATAATGCTAATTTTAAAAGTATTGTATCTTGGACTCCCGTTAATGTTGCGATAATTTTTGATAATACAGGTATTTCCATCCCAACTGATGAACCAACACCGCCCATAATACCGAAAACGACAAGAAAATCAATTATTTTTCGTAAGATTTTTTTATAAGGCTGATCCCCTTTTAACATAGGAATCACATCACTAACACACATAACTTTCGCTTTTTTAACGTACATAACGTATGAAATAATTACAGCTGAAGATGCAAACATCATCCACGCCATTGGACCCCAATCAAATTGACCTAACATGTGAGCATTTTGATAATTAGCAGGAGACATCGCTTTAGCACCAAACAAAGGTTGTTGCACGTAGCGAAGTGGATCAACCATGCTAAGCATTAAAATACTGGCATCAATGGCCGTCGCAAATACCATACTACCCCATTTAAAATCACTGTATGCCGGCTTTTCGCCTTTATTACCCAATGTAATTTTGCCATAATGGCTTAATGCAATATATAAAAAGAAAACAAAATTGAGAATATAGATACCAAGGTAAGCCCAACTCAAGTGGGCCGTAATAGCATCCATTATTGAACCTAATTCTGCCTTCAAACCAGACCCACCGAGTAATAATCCAACTGATACTAAAATAAATAATGCCACAGTCGGTAAAAACATTTTTTTGTCGATATTCTGTTTTTCTAAAATAAAAATTTCCTCCTAAATTTTAGAGCACGATCTTTAATTCATCGCCGTACTCACTCCGATAATTCTGCTTTTAATTGCACAAAAAAAGCACACTGATACAGTTTCTCCACTAGGGATATCTGCACAGCGTGCTTGTTAGCTTTGCTATCTTATACAAATACTCATAACGTAAATTATAATATTCTATCGAATCACTTACCTGGACTCACGTCACCGTTATCATCTAGATAACGAATAATTCGTGCCGGGTTACCCGCAATTACGAGATCATCACCAAACGATTTTGTGACCACAGATCCAGCGCCGACAACGACTCGATTACCAATCGTAACTCCTGGTAAAATCGTGACGTGTCCACCCATCCAGACACTATCACCAACCGTAATTGGTTTACCCATTTCAACATCCGCATCACGTAATTTTGCAGATAAGGGGTGTACTGGCGTGTAAAATCCAACGTCTGGTCCAATGTAACAATGATCACCAATTGTGATTGGACAAGTGTCCAACATCGTTAAATGGTAGTTCGCATAAAAGTGATTTCCGATATGAATATTAAATCCATAATCAAATTCGATTCCCGTTTCGGCCCAAAAGTCTTCACCGGAATCAGCCAATAATGCTTTAATATTTGTATTTTGTTGCTTATTATCGTCAAGCTGGTTAATTGTCCGCAGTTTTCTCCGAATCAGTTCTCGTCGTTCAACTAGTTCAGGATCCAACTGCTCATACGGTTCACCATCTGACATCTTTTCTCTCTCAGTTTTTATCATGTTATAAGAATACCACTTATGTCATGATTTGTTAAATAGAAATTTATTTTCTATAAACACAGTAAAATAAAGCTATTTTATTAACATTAATTGAATTGGATTAATTTTAATTAGAGTAAATTTTAACCCTATTATTACAGAAAAATCTTCTAATAACAATTCACAGCATATTCGCTGTTCATCAATCATTAGAAGATTTATTTAACTTATTTTATCAACAAATAGTTGTGTTATTTGTTTAGGTCTTGTAATAACGCCACCGACAACTGCCGAAAATGCGCCAATATCAAATGCTCTCTTAACTTCTTCTGGAGTCGTTGTATGACCCTCCATAATAACAGGGATTTTAAGATTTTTAATTAACTTTTCTAGTAAATCAAAATCTGGGCTATCCCTTTCGTCCGTATATTCTGTATATCCTGACATCGTTGTAGAAACCATATCAAATCCATTTTTTTCAGCCATAACGCCTTCTTCATAATTAGAAATATCTGCCATGGCTAATCTATTTCCTTCATGAATTTTATTGACTAAATCAGTTACCTTTTCATTATGAGGCCGTTGTCTAACCGTTGCATCTAATGCAATAATCTCAGCGTCAGTTTCCAGTAATTCATCTACTTCTTTCATCGTTGCTGTAATATAGACTTCTGAATCTGCATAATCTCGTTTGATTATGCCAATCAACGGTAATTTTACTTGTTTTTTAATTTCTACAATATCAGAAACTGAATTTGCTCGTATCCCCACAGCACCACCCATCTCAGCTGCAAGGGCCATTCTCCCCATGATAAATGAACTAAATAATGGTTCACCTTCTAGTGCCTGACAAGAAACAACTAACCCATTCTTTATTTCATCTAAATTCATCATATTATCTCCCTTTATATATCACTAGCATTTGTCTCAATAACTTGTTTATACCAATCAAAACTATCTTTCTTGTAACGTTTCAATGAGCCATTTCCATCGTCATCTTGATCAACATAAATGAACCCATAACGTTTACTCATTTCTGAAGTTGATGCGCTAATTAAATCAATGCAGCCCCACATTGTGTACCCCATTAAATCAACACCATCCATAACAGCTTCTTTCATTTGAATGATATGTTCTTCAAGATACTTAATGCGATAGTCATCATGAACTTTGCCATCATCGCCTAACTTATCTAGGGCCCCAATTCCATTTTCAACAATAAATAGTGGCACACGGTAACGATCCCACATTGCATTCAATGTGATTCTTAATCCAATGGGATCAATTTGCCAACCCCAGTCACTTGTTTCTAAGTAAGGATTTTTTTCACCATTAATCATATTTCCTAACGATGTATCACCCGTTTTGCCAGCTGAAGTGACCGTTGACATATAATAACTAAAACTAAGGAACGCAACTTTGCCCATTTTAAGAATAGCTTCATCCCCTGGCTCCATCACAATATGAACATCATTTTCTTTGAAATAGCGGTTCATGTATTCAGGGTATTCGCCGCGGACTTGAACATCGGTGAAGAACAAGTTTAAATTATCATTTTCTTGAGCGGCACGAACATCTGCTGGATTAGGCGTTGATGGATAAGTTTGCATTCTAGCAAGCATACAACCTACCACAAAATCAGGATTAATTTTCCGTGCTTGTTCAACTACCAAAGCACTTGCGATAAATTGGTGATGAACAGCTTGATACCGAATTTGTAATTGTTCTCTCTGTGTTAATTCACTGTCAACAGCACCCGTTTCCATGAAACCAAATGAGCTAACATTAATTTCGTTAAACGTTAACCAATATTTAACCTTATCTTTAAAACGGTTAAGTACAACGTCCGTGTAATGTGTAAAACTAGCAATTGTGTCACGGCTTACCCACCCATTTTGTTTAACTGTCAAATCAAGTGGCATTTCATAATGCGATAATGTGACAACAGGTTCAATATCATACTTAGCTAACTCATCAAAAACGCGGTCATAAAATGCTAACCCAGCTTCATTGGGTTCCGTTTCATTACCATTTGGAAAAATTCGTGCCCATGCCATAGACATCCGGTATGTTTTAAAACCCATTTCTGCAAATAATTTAATATCTTCTTTATAATTATGATAGAAATCAATCCCACGACGTTTTGGATAATGGTCAGTGGTTTTATCGTCCATCGCTTCTTCAATGACTTTCATTGTGACAGAACCAAGATTCATTTCTGTTCTTTTTTCAGATTTACGAATAACTTCAGCAGTAGTCATCCCTTTGCCATCTAAATCCCAGCCACCTTCAACTTGGTTTGCAGCTGTTGCGCCACCCCATAAGAAACCTTTTTTAAACCCTTTTGGATAATCTGTTTTATACATATTAATACACTCCTTCAAAGTTTTTTGTTTAACTTATGTATCTGTGAACTATTTCAAATAGAGGTTTTACTAGTTTTTTTCAAAAAAATTACCTATTGATAACTAAACAAATAGTTATCAATAGGTAATGCCTGATCGAATCAGTTACAGCCCTTATTTGACAAATTAAGTATATCAAATATAGTAAGCGCTGTCAAAGTTAGTTTAAAGGCTTACTCACCTTGCCTTATTTTTTCAATAACCTGAATAATATTAAACGTATCCTGTAGGCTATGTCGCTCACAAGTCTTTGCACCAATTTCAACTAGATTAATAAAAGCTTGAATTTCAAGCGTCATATCATCTCCAACGATACTATAGTCCCGATTAATTTTTTGTCCATCATTTAATTCAATCGTATATTTTTCAATTCGATTATACATTGGAATAACGATACGACCTTGTTGCCCAACAATAATCGCAACTCGCGGTTTAGCTTCATTTATTGCGCCTTCAATGAGTGCCTGAGCGCCTTTTTCAAAATGTATCGTTGCTGAAAATTTTTCATCAATCCCATTATGCATGTCTAATTTTGATTCAATATGCGAAATATCTGAACCTAAAATTTCTAACACAAAACCAATTGGATAAGTACCGATATCGTTCAAAGCACCACCCTGTCCTTTTTGAAGTAAATATGAAGTTGCTTTTTGAGATGGAATGGCATTAGAACAAAAGTTAGCTGACATGGTTTGGATGGGTCCGATTGAAGCTAAATCTTGTTTTAAATGATCCATACCGATGTTAAATTTTGTTTTAAACGCTTCAACAAATAAGGTTTGATTTTCACTTGAAGCTAATTCAATTTCTTTCATATCTGTCGTTGTTAGTACAGCCGGTTTTTCACAAAATACCGGAATATTTAGCTTCAACGCCTTTAGTGACCACTCTTTATGCAACATATGTGGCAATGCGATATAAACGCCATCAATCGAATCATCGCCTAAAAGAGCTTGATATGAATCATAAATGGTTATATCTGGATTATTCGCTTTAAACACATCGTCATTAAATAATGACTTTGATCCAATTGCTGTAACTTGTCCATTTTTTGTATATCGAATACTTTCATAAAATCGCTTTGCAATATTACCGTAACCAATAATTCCAAAATTCATTGTTCTTATCTCCATTTCTATTTAACCGTTTTCATTAATTATAGCCGACTCATACAGTATGCACCAAATTAAATTTCAAACTCAAAAAGGTCACCCCATTTCCGGGGTGACCTTCTCGTGATTCAATCTTATTTTTTAACCTACAAGTTCAATTTTGTTTCCTTCAGGGTCCAAAATGACTGCTTCATAATAGCCATCCCCTGTTGTCCGAGGGCCACTAACAACTTCTATTCCAGATTTTTTAAAATCAATCACCATTTGATCAACGGTCACATGATTCTCAACAGAAAAGGCTAAATGTGCATAACCAAATCCATCAGGATAGCGATCTGTAATATCCGTTCTCGTCATAATTTCTAATCTTGCTTGACCATCTGGAAAGCTCAAAAAGTATGACGAAAATCCTTTAGTCCCATTGTCATAACGCACACCAAAAGTTGCCTTAAAATTAGTCACATAAAAATCACGCATTGCTTCAAGATTTTCTACCCATAAACCAACGTGTTCGATTTTCATTTGCTTAAACCTCCGTTGTTTCAATCGGAAAAACTAATTCAAATTCCTCACAAACCACTGGCATTGTCTCATCAAATGTCTTATTAACACTTTCTAATTCTTCTTCAAAAAAAGATTGATGAACACTTCGCCAATAAGCTAAATTTCTATCGCCTTCGCCTTCAAGAAAAGCATGCTCTTCTGTAACTTCGTTAAATGGTGTCACATAAACTTTTATTGTTTTCGTAATCGCCATTGGATTATCTTTATAATCAACAATGACATTGTAATCGCCAACTTTTGGTAAAGGTTCTTCATCAAAATATAAATTATAAGCTGACGATGTCCCTGTTTTAAGACCATCTAAAACTAATTTACCTAATTCTAACGTTTCTTTCTTAGTGACGCCAAATGACCATGCATCATAATTATCATGTTCAATTTTATTTGCCTTTTTAAATGCTTGCCAATACTCATAAATTGTCATATGAACTCTCCTTCAAGAATTTAATCTTCTGCGTTTAATATATCTAAGAACAACTCACCATATTTTTCCAATTTACTTTCACCAACACCTTTAACATCCAACATATCAGTTAACGTTTCCGGCATAACCTCACACATTGAATATAACGTTTTATCAGAGAAGATAACAAATGGCGGTACACCTTGTTCCTCTGCTAATTCGCGACGTAATTGTCTTAATTCTTCAAATAGTTCATTATCTTCAGGTAATGCTTGTTTAACTTTTACAGCCATTTTACGTGTAACTTTAGTTTCACCTTTTAAGACGCCAACTCCTTCTGCAGCAAGTTGCAGAACCGGATATTGGCCGCTTGAAGCCTGTAAAAAACCTGACGCAACTAAATAATCAATCAATCCAGAAACTTCCTTCTGCGATTGATCTTTCATCAGTCCATACGTAGGTAATTCATCAAATCTAAACTGCATCACCTTTTGGACTTTTGAACCTGTTAAAACTTGTGCGACTAACCCTTTACCAAAATGTTCACCCATCCGTTTTACACATGATAAAACCTTTTGGGCATCAATCGAAATATCTTGTGCATCTCGTGTATCCAAGCAATTGCCGCAACGGCCACATTCTGGTGCTTCATCGCCAAAATAATTCACAATTGTCTGTTGTAAACACTGTTGCGTGTTTGCGTATTGCGTCATTTCTTGTAATTTTAAATACTCATGTTTTTTATTAACATCATCCATTTCAGATTGGTCAATGAAAAAATGTTGAATCTGAACATCTTTTAAATTAAAAAGTAAAATTGCTTCACTTGGCAAGCCATCTCGTCCAGCACGTCCGGCTTCTTGATAATAAGCTTCTAAACTACCAGGTATCTGATCATGGATTACAAATCGAACATTACTTTTATCAATTCCCATCCCAAATGCATTCGTCGCAATCATTACCTGAACACGATCGTACAAGAAGTCTTCCTGATTCTGACGACGTTCATCTTCTTGCAACCCGCCGTGATACATCGCCACTTTAATCTTAGCTTTTTTTATTAATTTCGTTAACCGTTCGACTTCTTTACGCGTACTTGCATAAATAATACCAGATTGTTGTTTCTGTCCCTTTAAATACTCGAGTAAGAAACGATCACTATTTTGATCTTTAACGACTTGGAAGGCTAAATTTTCACGTGAAAACCCAGTTTTAACTTCATGTATAATCGATAATCGTTGCATAATATCCGCAGCTACTTGAGTTGTCGCTGTCGCTGTTAATGCAATAATCGTCGGATTCGAATTCAAACGTTGAATCGTTTCCGTTAAGCGTAAATAACTAGGACGGAAATCGTGCCCCCATTGTGAGATACAGTGCGCTTCATCAATAGCGACAAGATCAATTCTTAATTCCGCTAAATCTGCCATAAAACCATCAGAATCTAATCGTTCTGGTGACACATAAAGTAACTTAACTTCACCACGAGCAGCTTGATTAAAGCGTTCACGAACCTCCGTGTAATCTAGCGTACTATTGATAAAGGTTGCTGGAATGCCATTTTCATTTAAAGCATCAACTTGATCCTTCATTAAAGAAATTAAAGGAGATATCACTAACGTTAGTCCATCTAATATAAGTGCTGGAATTTGGTAACATAGCGATTTTCCGCCGCCTGTAGGCATAATAGCTAAAACATCTTCACCCGTTAGAATACGATCAATAACTTCTTTTTGACCTTGGCGAAAATTGTCGTACCCAAATTTTTCTTTTAAAACTGATTGTGGATTCATATAATCCTTTCTCTTTGCTCATTTTCTCAGATAATTCTATGTCTTTAAATTATAGCATAGGTTAAGACGCCACAGATGTTTTAGAAAGTGTTTTAATGACCGCTTCAACATCACCCAAATCATTCATTAGTCCCGCGGGATTTTGTTGAGCTGCCCTAAGTTTAGTCATATAATCAACGACAATTGTCGAATCACTAACACTACTTGTGTCTTCAATTCGATAATAAAGATAGTGAATTGAATTAACTTTAGGTTCAAGGATAACGCTTAGATACCAAGTGTTATCTCCAATTTCAATAGTTGCCGTTTCCTTAAAATGACCATATTCTTCTTGTAATTTGCCTTGAATTTGTCCAATCTCAATTGGAACCGTGGCAGGCATTGGTCCTCCAGAATACGCATCTGACGTATTTAATTGTACCTTAGTGCCACGTACTTTCGAATTTTTAAGATTAAATACAACTTTCATATTTGATGCATCTTTGGACCCTTTTTTAATGGTCCAATCAGCGGGTGTAGCATAATTTTTATGCGGTAATATAGCATCACCACCGACGACTATTTTTGCTTGGACTGGTAAGCCATTTGTTCCTGCGTTAATTTTGTATTTTTGGGTTAATTTTATATTTTCTGTCGGTTGAATTCGACTGATTTCTGCCCAACTAGCCGGTTGTGTATCTTTAACTTGAATTAATGTTTTAAATCCTAAGATACCTAAAAAAACTACCATCAAAAAACCGATTGATATTAACATATTTTTCTTCATGCCAAAAATCTCCTAACCTGTTACGCCTCTATTATTAAAGCTTTTTCTCGTAGTATATCGCTAATATTATTGAAATGATTATTATATTCGTATACAAAAAGAAAAGTAGTGCACCAATCCATAATAACGTACTTACTTTTAGAAATGCCCACAAAATGATAAACCCAAACGCTAGAATTAAAATCATGCTATTCATAATTTTTCCAATCATTGCGTTCACAGACTGATCAATTAACTTATTTCGTTCATCCACATTCTCCAGCTGTTCTTCTTTCAGTCCTTTTTTAGAAAAAGTTATATAAAATTGATAGGCCGCAATTCCAAATGATAAGACAACATTAATAAATGATCTAATCAATTTTGACCAATCAAAAGCATCTTTAAAATCTAAGTTCATTATCCAAATTGAGGCAATCCCCACAAACATAAAAAATAAACCTACAAAAAAATGTCGATAACTATAGATTTTCATTTTAATTCTCCTCCATCTCTAAATTTTCCTTTAGCTGAAATAACGCTTCAATCTGACAATCAAACAATAAACTCAAACGATAGGCCAACATTATAGATGGCTTATATTTACCTTTTTCAAGTGAGATAATTGTTCGACTAGAAACTTGAACTTTCTCAGCTAACTGTTCCTGTGTTAATTCAAGCTTAGTTCTGTATTCTTTAACTTTATTTTGCATAATGAACACCTTTCAATATGAAATATACTTCATGTGAAGTTAACTTCATAATATAATAATTATTTTCTTAAGTCAACTAGCTGATTATTTCTGGCACCAAGCATATCAATATAAATTTCTATTTATTTATACTATAATTAAATAAACATCGTCAGATTAACTAATTTAATAATCTAACGATGTCTTTTAACTAAATAAAACGTTTTAAAAAGGAGGATTAAGCATATGGTTCAATCATACAAAAATTTCTGGGAAAATATTTTTAATTTTTCTGACACATCGAATAGATCAGACTATTGGTGGCCTACGATTATTAATAGTATTCTAGGAGCAATTATTATTTATTTTTATACGTCACTCGTTGGCCATCCTATCGATTCGATTTATAATTTTAGTGAACTTACTTTTATGACAAGTCGAAATATTGTTATGTTTATCGTCTGGATTGCAAACTTTGCTGTTTCAGTTCGTCGTTTACATGATACTGATCGTTCTGGTTGGTGGATTTTAATCCAATTCGTTCCATTAGTCGGTAGTATTTGGTTCTTTATTTTAATGGTTTTACCCAGAAAATCAAATCGCTGGGGTTAAATTATATTGATACTCGATTATTAATAAGAGGTGCTGATAAAATTTATCAGCACCTCTTTTGTTTACGGAAAATTAAAAAGATAGCACTGTAATCGACTAACTTGATTACCGCTCTATCTTCATTTTTCAAAAAATAATCCACCCTGATTAACTAAAACATCTGCTACAGGTGTCTCTATTCGTTTATTAAGCACCATTTTTTTCGTCTCTGTTACATATTTTTTAAAATTCATTGTTTGTAAATGAGCTTGGTAATCCTCGTCACTCCGGTAAATTTCAACGAAAATCCATTGATTTAAATCTCCATCTACAGAAGCAATGTATGTCACTAAGAGTCCTGCTTCATTTTCAAATGATTGTTTCATAGTATTCAATGAAACTTCTCTAAATTCTTTAACCCTATTCGGCTCTATTTCAATACTTGTTACTTTGAGTATAGCTCTGTCAGGCTTCAATTCATGCAAGGCTGTTGTTTTTTCTAACAGTAATTCTGGGGATAAATTAATCATCGATTTTTCAATTACTGCCTGAGATGCGATATTACTAAACATTTTAAATTGAGCCGAATTTGCATGTTTTTGATATTGATCTTCGTCTTGATAAGATTCAATCACAATATTTTCAGTACCCGCCTCATCCAAATGTACACTGTACATCGCCAAAGTTCCTTTTTCTTGCTGAATTGAGGTCGTTAAATTAATCATCCCTGCTTTTTCAAATCTTTCACGATCAGATAGCTTAATTTTAAGTTTGAATAGTCTTAATAATGGGGCATTCTTAAGTTCTATCATTTATTCACCCAATCCCATCAAACGATTATAATTTCCATAATTAATCAGGGCTCGATCATCTTTCGAAAGATTCAACTGATCTAAAGCTTCAATTATGGCATCCGTTGCTCCAGCTGGCGCAATCCCTAACGGTGCATCAGTTCCAAACAGTACGTGGCTAACACCATAATAATCAATTGCTAACCCTAATGCTTTAGGATTGCCCAATAATGCAGTATCTACATAGAAACGTTTAAAATCAGCTGCCTGTTCTGGTGATAGAATATGGTTAATTCGTTCAGCAAAATAAGGCACCATTGCCCCAGCATGATGAACAATTACTTTAAGTGTAGGATAGTCATTAAAAATTCCTGACTGTACTAATTGCAACATTGCTTGCGCTAGTTCATATTCCCAACTAAAAATAATATTATTGTCTGGTTTACGATCATCAAAAATTGGGTGTAACAGAATTGGGATATTTAATTGTGCAGCCATTTCAAAAATAACCCGGTATTCCTTTGCAGCAATACTTTTTCCAAGGGCACGCGTAAATAACTGAATGCCAACTAATTCTGAATTTTTTAGCACTTGTTCTTTTATAATACGTGTTGCTTCATCGATGTTATTTAGAGGTATCATTGCAATACCCGCTTTAAACAAGTCTGCATTTTGTTGAACCATTTCAATTATTTCGTTATTAGCTTGCCAGCATAATGCCGCTGCTTGTTCTGGCCCTACGTAGTCCTCAGGATTCACGTTGACTGCTGAGATAACTTGTTGGACATTTCTGTTCCGTAATAGGCGTCTTTGTTCAATATCAATCAATATGGGATGTTTAATAAATGGCATTTTTTCTGGCAAGTTCGGCTGAATAGCTAACATCTCGTTATAAAAATGTGGTGGTAAAACGTGTGCAAAAACATCAATACTTGTCATTAACTTTTCCCTCCTACAACCTAATTTAGGTTTCTTTAATTTAGCTGATTATCTAATACTAGGCAAAAATGCTAAAATAGCCTGCTCATTCCTCTCACCTAATATAAAAATTTTCTTATTTTAATGGCTCTAATTGTTTGATAACTTTGGCGGGCACGCCGCCCACTACTGTATTGTCAGGAACATCTTTTGTCACCACTGCACCAGCTGCTACAATCACATTATCCCCAATATGAACGCCACCAATAATCGTGACATTTCCACCTATCCACACATCGTTTCCAATTGTAATTGGTTTAGTATAAGTAATTAAATAACGACTACCATCTTGTCTTTTTCCAAAACGTTTTGTTGCATCTAATGCATGTTCACCACAATATAACTTCGTGTCTGGCGCGACAATGACACGATCTCCTAATGTGATTTTGTTTGAATCTTGAAATGTACAATTACCGTTAATAAAAACATCATCACCAACAGTGATATGTTTACCATAAACTGTATTAAATTGACCATTAATAACGAGTCCTTCCCCAGATTTCCCTAACAACTCGTGAATTGCTGTTGCTCTTTTCTCTAGGTCAGTTGTCGTATTGATTATAGTGACTAATTCTTTACCCGCCGCAATCATACCCTGTAATTCTGGGTCGCGATAATCATAATCTTGACCTGCCAATAATTTTTCATGTTCTGTCATCATTTTGCCCCTCCATTCACTATTTGACGCCCTTTTCTTCCTTAATAATTCAATTGTATTATACTACTTAAATTAACTGAACTAAATTCAAAAGATTCGGTTCTAGTGATATTAAAAAAGAGCCAACCTAATTGTATTTACCCAATCAGGTTGAACCCTCTTACTTCACAATATTATTTTCAAACTTCTTCAACAACTGTTGTCGTTTTTCAAGTTTCATTCCTTGAACTGCAGCAAAGTTAAACCATTTCAACTGGTTAAACCCCATCTTCCGGAATGTTCCCCTAAATACCATTTTAGTCACAGGATTTCCAAAGATAGTTCGATAAATCCAACCTGGTGTTGACATAGTTGTAACCATTTTAACTTTCTTTAAATGAACCATCTCATTTTTAAATAATTTTTTATTTTCCTGCTCTGTATAAAGAATCCCTTTAGCAATAACTTTGTCAAAGAATCCCTTCATCATAGCTGGCATAGATTCCCACCAGATTGGAAAAATAAAGACAAGCTCATCTGCAGCCATGAGGCGTTCTTGATAATTCGCCGTCATAGAATCCGTTGGTATCTTCTTACGCCAAGATATTAGGTCTTCTTGGTGCATTACAGGATCAAACCCATCTTTATGCAAATCAATTACGTCCACAATACAGCCCTCTTTTTCATACGCTGCTTTAGCACTAACTAGTAATGCCGCTGAATAACTCCTATTGTGCAATTCATTGTATCCAGCGTCTGCAGTGTAGGGATGATCAAATATAATACAAATTTTTTTCATGTTCAATAACCTCTTTTAATTAGTTTAATAAATTTTCCGACTTTAATGACTTTATATAAAATACTTCAAGTGTCATTTATCTTTCTTGCTATAAGTGTTACATTTGTTACACTTATATTAATCATTTATCGCGTGATTTACAAGATACAAAATCGTGTTATTTGTTACACTTCAAGGAGATATAAAAAATGACGGAAAATAACCAAGCAAAATTAAGTAAAAATTTGATTATTGATTCTTTAATTGACTTATTAAAAATAAAATCTTATCAAGAAATCACAATAACTGAAATCACAAAAAAAGCCGGAGTTGCCCGGCTGACTTTCTATCGTAATTTTGAAAATAAGGACGCGATTTTACTAACTCGGTCCGATTACTTATTTGACCAGTTTTACGCCGAACTCAAGTCCAATCAAACAGAAATTAGTTTGAAAAACATTTTCAAGCTAGCTTTTAACTATTGGCATAATGATTCTGAATTTATGGATATCCTAATTAAAAATGATATTGTTTATTTATTGGAAGATTCTTTTTATACTTATTTTGAAAAGATTCTTAAAGATACGCCTAGTATCAGTCGGCTAAATAATACTCAAAAAACGTTCATTCTTGGTGGCGTTCTACGAACGATGTTGCAATGGATTAGTAGTGGTAGTCCTGCTACAGCTGAAGAAGTTACTGCAGATATATTGGAATTGATTCAGTAAAAGTATGCTAGATTTTAATGATTAAAAAAATAGCCCAGATATTTATCTGAGCTAAGTCTAAACCTCTATTTAAAAATCTTAGGACCCTTACGCATTTTAGTACGATCATTTCTAGCAGTAGCCTTCTTATTGAAGTTTCCGCCATCAGTTTGTTTCTTTTTGATAATTTCTAGCATTTTATCTCTATCAGTCTTTGCTTTATCAGCCATTAATGTTTCCTCCTTGCTCTATTAATTAACAATTTCTTTCAAAGTTAAAGATTCATATTATGAATACATGCCTTCAAATAAAGTTGATCTTTTATTATTCAACTTACGTCGATTTTAATTCTGTATGCCCCGCTAATCAGTATACAGTTAAAATAACTATGCTCTTAACAGTATATCATTACGACTATCTTGATATCAATAGACGTATAAATTGGATGCCTTTAATTAACCATTCACTAATAATGTTCAATCTCAACGAATTTTGTTCCAACCTTTTCAACGAATTCTTTATCATGATCAATGATTAACATCGGTGGTTGAAAAGCCAGAATAACATCTTGAATTTGTTGACGCGTGATAACATCTAGATAATTAAGTGGCTCATCCCAAATATATATATTTGCTGGTTCAACCAACGAACGACTCAAAGCCACTTTTCTCTTTTGGCCCATGCTCATTTGACTGATATCTTTATCAAATTCATAACGTTCAAAACCAAGTTTTCTTAATGTATCCAACATTAAAGAATAAGAAACATTTTTTTCTGCAGCGAATTCTTGTAAAGAACCAGATAAACCATCAAAATTTTGCGGTAACCAGCTCACTTTTAAAGGTGTTGCAAATTTGTATTGCCCTTGATACTTTAATTGACCTAGTATAGCAGCGATAACGCTCGATTTACCAGAACCATTTTCACCCTGAAGAATAACGCGCTCTCCCATCTTTAATTTAAAATCTACCGGTTTATTTACCGGCAATTGTTTACGAAATGCTGATAAGCCAATTACCTCTAGTAAAGTCTTATCTGACACTAATTTTTCAAAATTCAACGTTAAAAGATCTGCCACATCAATATTCTTAAGTAAAGATTTTTTCTCTTCTACTGCTTTATCGGCACGTTTTTTAATACTTAGTACCCGTTTCATAGATTTAGCTGCCTTGTGGCTAATAAATCCTCTGTCTGTCGCACCAGATACTTTCGCCTCAGTCTGATTAGCCCAACCCGATTTTTTCCGTGAAGCACCTTCTAATCGTTTAATATCATGTTGTAATTTTTCTTTTTCATTATATTCCCAATTATTTCGTGACGTATTTTCGTCAGCCCACGTATTATAATTACCCTTAAATTGACTGATTTTAGCGCGATCAATTGAAATAACATGATCAATAATATTATTTAAAAAATAACGATCATGACTGATTAAAATAAATCCTTGTTTTTGTCTTAGATAATCAGAAATAATTTTTCGACCGTTTTCATCTAAATGATTAGTCGGTTCATCTATTAATTGAAATTTACCTTCGCCAACAAATAAGCTGGCTAATAATATCTTAGTTTGCTGTCCTGGACTTAATTGATTAAATGGTTCCGTCAATAATTTTTCAGATAGTCCAAGTTTATCTAATTCGATTAAAATTTGCCACTGATCATAGTCTTGTAAGTCTGTGATACTCTTGATAACCAGCCACACTGACTCTTCTGGTTTAACAACTGTTTGAGGAAAATACTGAAATTCTAAATCTGTTCTAATCTTTCCTTGGTACTGTAATTGATTTTGTAAAATTCTAAATAAAGTCGTTTTTCCGCGACCATTTCTACCAATTAGACCTAACTTCCAGCTGGCATCTAATTGTAAATCAACATTTTTAAAAATTGGTGCTAATTGTCCATCATATTGAAAACTTAATTGTTTAATTTGTATTGTTCCTATAGTAATTACCTCATTTCTTTGTGAGGTCGACCGCTAAACTATCCATTTGATTCTACAAAAAAAGAGCATACAGTTATATGCTCTTCAATCGTTATCCATCAAAAAAAGTGGTTCTTTCAGATGTGAAAAAGAATTGATATTGCAAACCGTTTGAATAGTCAACATGCATAAAAAGACACACTTCGTCCCTTGTTTAGTCGACAGTTATTCGATTAACGATTTGTATTTACCAATGCACTTCACACTCCCTGTTTATTAATTATTTACAGTCTACTATAGTTATGGTAGATAGGCAAATTAATCAAATGTGATATTAAATTGGTAAGCAATATCCTTCATCGCATCAATTTGATAGTCATCCTCAACATCACTACCCCAACTATCAATACCACCAACACCTCGAACGGCGCCTAGAATCGATAAAACGGTACGATGTTCCGCTGGTAATTCGCTATGATGTGTCGCATTTTCTAATTCTTCAGCTGTATAAGGTAAACAACTAAACGCAATTGGTTGATCAACCGCACTGAATGTTAAACCCGTTTCAGAAGCCTGTTGCATACGATTATCCAGAACAGACTGTCGATAAACAGTTACCCAATCATTTTGCATATGCACACCACAATCTTGCGGAACTAAGTATGGTGTCACTGGTAACCCTTGAACTTCATATCGGCCTGGAATTCCTCCGGCCATTCTATCTGGATAAGTTTCTCCTGATAATCCTTGGTAACAAAAACGAGTCGCTGGTGTGGGCATAATAAATCGCAACCCAAAAACAGGTAATGAGGGTAATCCAGCTTTTCCTTGGTATGAAACTGCAACATTCATTTTTCCGGTTGCTTCAACAGTATAAGTGACCGTCACTTGCGTTTGCGGCACAGTCAGTGTGTTATAGATATAACTTATAGCCACTTTTTCAGCGACTTCATGGTTAGTGTAACGATTATTTTCTGGTGCAATCGGTAACGCAATTGGTTTACCATTAATAGCAACTTTAACTGATTGACAATTACTGAATTGATCAGCGGCCAACCACATCCCTGACTTTACTGGAAACTGACTCCCCTGATCGTTATCCGTTGTTGCACGCCAAAAAGTCGGTTTTGGTGAGCGATAAAGCCACTCTTTACCTTGAATTCTAAAAGATTCTGGGCCACCCGTTTGATAGGAGAAAATATAATGAAAATCATTTCCTTTTAAACCGAGTGTGACATCTCCGTAAATGACAGTTAACTGCTTATTTATCTGTGCCATAATAGTATTTTACCTCCTGCATTGCTGGTTTTTCATTACGTGTGGCAAAAACGAGTCCATCACCCGAAAATGCATAATCAGATGGTCGATCATCAAAATCGCCACCATAACGCAACTCATTTTGACCTGTGACGGGATCTTCAACTAACAATGCTTGATCGATAAAGTCCCAGATGAAACCACCTTGATAGGATTCATATTGTTGTAATAAATCAATATATGATTTCATCCCGCCCAATGAATTACCCATATCATGCATATACTCACACAAGATAAATGGTTTTTGTGGTGAATTTTCTAGATAGTCTTTAATTTCGGCTGGTGTTGCATACATCCGACTTTCAACATCTGAAATGACATCTTTGTATTCAGGCGCACGGAAAACACCTTCATAATGAACTAAACGTGTCGAATCTTTTTGTTTATAGTACTCATTCATTTTCGCTAAGACACTGCCGGCGTATGATTCGTTACCCAATGACCAAAATAAAACTGAGGGATGATTTTTAAATAACTCAAAATTACTTTTAGCGCGGTCTAAAACGGCTGCTTCCCATTGATCCGATGAGCCGGGCACATTCCAAGAAGGCTCAACTTCACCCATTTTCTGCCAAGAACCATGTGATTCTAAGTTGGTTTCAGCCATCATATAAATACCAGCCTGATCACAACGATTGTAAAAAGATAATCGATCTGGATAATGTGACGTCCGAACTGCGTTAATATTGTTACGTTGCATACAGTCAACATCCCAAGCTTCATCATTATCTGAAATGGTTCTTCCTGATTTAGGGTTCCACTCATGACGATTAACACCATTGATAATTAATCGTTCACCATTTAATAACATCACGCGATTCTTAATTTCAATTTTGCGAAAACCAACTGGTTGTTGGATAATTTCAATTAATTGCCCATCAGCATCTAAAATTTCTAATTGTAATGTATATAAATAAGGCCGGTCATTCTGCCAAGCAGTCACTGGTTGTGCTAAATTGTAGTGTTTTTCGACATCTGACCCACTCATTAATTCATCGCTAAATAACACCGCATCTTGGTCTTTGAATGTGACACGGACACGTTGTTCTGCCCCACTAAAATGAAGTTGTAAATCTACTTGTCCTGTTTTTTGTCCACTATCGTAATCAGGAATCACCCAAAAATCATCTAAATGTGTTGCAGGTTGTGCTAACAGTGTCACATCACGAAAAATTCCGAAGAAACGGAAAAAGTCTTGGTCTTCAATGAAGGCTGCAGAACTTCGTTTATGCACTTCAACTGCCAAACAATTATCCTTATCTTTTAAATAAGGTGTCAGGTCAAATTCGCTTGGTGTAAAACTATCTTCTGCGTATCCTAGAAAATGTCCATTCAACCAGACGTACATTGCCTGTTCAACACCTTCAAAACGGATAATAACGCGTTTATTTTGAAGAGTTGGTTCCAAGTCAAAATGGTTTAAATATGAACCTACTGGATTATATTCTGCATCACTAAACATTCCAGCATACTGATTTAAATCAGTATCTGAAAAAGCAGGTCGTCTATATTCATGTCCTTCCCAAGGATACATCGTATTAATATAATGTAATTGCTCATATCCTGATAATTCAATATGCTGTGGTACTGGAATTGTGTCAAATTGTTCTGCATCAAAGTCAGTCTGATAGAAATTTTTTGGTCGACTTGCTGCATTAGTGCTGTAACTAAATTTCCAAGTTCCATTCAAAGATTGTTCAAATGAACTTTTTTGTTGTAACATTTCTGCTTGAGTTGCATAGTACTTATGATCACTGTGAGCTGGTACCTGTCCAACACGAAAAACGGTTGGTGTATCTAGCCATTCAATTTCTGGTGTCATCTGTTTGCCTCCGTTTTATATAAAAGCGTTTTCATAATTAAGTATATGTTTTCTTTTGGAGGTTGTCAAAAAGCATTATAAAATTGAGACAATAAAAAAAATTAGATTTAAGTGAAAATACGGTAATCTCATTTTTATTTTGTGTAAAATTGATTAACTTCTTCCTTTGGGCCTTTTAATTGATTTTTGCAGTAAGTTTCAGTATCGATTGCTGTATTAATCCTTCTGCAAAAATGAAAAAATGTAAAGGGAGGAGAAATCGTTTATATACCCTTTACTTTTCTTTGTGTTTTAGCTAGGTTATTATCAGTAGTTGCTCCCAAAACCCAACGAATATTCCAAATAGAAGGAAATATCTTTAAATTTTAAATACAATAAAAAGGCTCTGTACTATCTGTTGTTGGGACTAGTGTAAAAACTATTACTGATGACAGTTTTTTTGTATAATAACAAAAAAAAGCCAAAAGTCATAAGACTTTTGGTTACGAGTTCATCCATGTTCATTATCCCTCAACCACCACAGATGAATTAATAAGAAAGATGGAACTCTCCGCATGCCTAATCATACTAAATTTTGGCTTAAAATAAAAGACAGTAGTCTAACGATTGTTGATTATCAGTCTTCTAATGACGGTGTCACTCGATTTAACCGTGTTCTTGATTACCAGCCGAAGGGATTGTCCAAATTGTGATATTAAAAACGAAGGACAGATTATCAGGTATAGTTGGCGTCAAACACCCATACGCTACCCTAAATTTTTTGGTAAATGTATCATTTTATCACTCAAACGAAGATACTTTAGCTGTCATGAGCGGCAGTCATACTTCCTTGTCCAAACAAGTGTGGTTCCTAAAAATTGTACGATTTCCAATCTATCTAAACAGCTCTGTTTAACTAAATTAGCGGAATCCGTTTCTTTAACTCATATTGCTAATGAAATTTCGAATCCTGATTCCTTTGTAGGTCGTATTTTAATGACCTTTGAACGTGATTTTAAACCTAATTATAAATTTTTACCTAAAGTACTCCTACTTGACGAAGTCAAGAGTACCAAATCAGCTACAGATGCCATGAGTTTTGAATTTATGGATGCTAGTAACCATGAATTAATCAAACTTTTATCTTTTAGAAGATTCTATCAAATAGAACGTTATTTTTATCGTTACTCAGCTGCAGCTAGAAAAAACGTGAAAATTATCGTAACTGATATGAATTATACCTATCCTAAACTAGCCAAAGAAGTCTTTCCTAACGCGATTGTCATCATAGATACCTTTCATATTATCAATTCAGTGAATCGTGGATTCACTAAAACTAGAATTAGACTGATGAAAGAACTTTCAAAATCATCACAAGACTACAAAGCACTAAAACGTTACTGGAAGCTCCTGTTAAAACCTTCTGAAACCTTAGATTTTAAAAATTTCAAGAAATGGACTTATTTCCCATACCTAACAACAGAAACAAATGTCGTTGATCATTTATTAGCGATTCATCCTGAACTAAATAAATCATATGAACTCATGAACCAAATAAGATCAACCATTCGGTTGAAGGACTGGAAATCTTATGATTTTACAGTTAGAAACACCGAAAGGTGTTCTGAAGAAATGCTTAAAAGTATTGAAACGTTGCTTTGTCACCATTCTGAGATTAAAAATAATTTTGGCTATTATTATACTAACGGTCCTTTAGAAGGAATAAACAATAAAATTAAGGTCATTAAACGCGTTGGTTTTGAATTTAGAAATTTTCGTAGATTCCGAACTAGAATATTTTATACACTTAAAATCCATACAAAAAAACACCTCACAAATTGCTTTGTGAAGTGCTTCAAAATATCGATATAAATATATATTAGCGTTTTGAGAATTATCGATTAATACTTCATGGAATCTTATCTATTTGAATCCACTTGTATCAATACTTTACAATATTGAAAAAGGAACAACATTGAATAAAATCCATAATACGAGATAAAATTAACACCATAAAATAGACTAGTCAAGACACCATTAATGGTGTCTTTTTTTATGCTTTACACACTCTCTACCCATTTAATATATGTCTAATCAATTTCTATTTCAAGATTTCCAGTAACGCTTTAGAGATACGCATTCTATCATCTGTGGTCATGCTTTTCAATCTGTTAATTAATTCGGGCGTATAAATGTCGTTAAAATCATTACTCATTAATATATCAGCCAAATTTAATTGTAAGGCATTCAGAACTAGTTCCAACTTTCTTGTACTCGTATCGTCTAATTGTCCTCTTTCGAGTCGAGCCAAATAGCTGGCGGATACGTCCGCCATTTCTGCCAATTCTTCAATTGTAAGTCCTAATTCTTTTCGCTTTTTCCGAATGAAAGTGCCCACAAGTATAATCATAAATCGCTCCTATTTATCCATATGTTTAATGATAAATTAAGTGCGCACACTTTCAAAGCTCTCAGTATACCTATAAAGTTACATAAAAAGGTAGTATTGAGTATATTTTTGAGATAAAATATATCATGTGAAGATAGTGCAAGATATAAATTACTTTTTTGGGGGAGGAGATTTTATAGGGATCGTTTGGTAAAGGTTGGTTAATAATTCGTTCAAAGAAAAGGGAGAAAATTATGAATAAAGAAGAACTTTTAGATTTTTTAATGGCAAAAAGAAGTGTTACAGCGGGAGCTGCAGTTATCCAACAACAAATTCGTGAAGCAGAGGCTAAGATTGAAAAAGGTAAGAAAAAATTTCGAGGAATAATCATCGCATTAGTCGTTTTAATTGTTCTTTTTATGATTACTAGTCAGACAAGTGCGGCGATGCCATTCATCATTGCTGTTATCGCGCTATTTGCTTTTAAATATTTTGTTTATATTATGCCGGGTAATGAATCTAAAACACAAGCCTTAGCAGACTTGGACGCTGAAATGGCAAATGAAGATTATATTGCAGGCAAGCAAGGATTCCCAGAGAAATTCTACAACTATTTCGATATTTTTCGTCTTTGGAAATTAATTGATGAAACTCGGGCACGTGATTTGCAAGAAGCCTTTAACATTTTAGAAACACAACAATTCCAAGAAACTCAACTTTCAATGCAGGAAGAAATGAGAGGCTTACAACAAGATATTGCCTCAAATGCACGCTTGGCAGCTATGTCCTCAACCGTCAGTGCATTTAATTCGTTCAGAAAATAAGATTTATTATATTAAATTTATAAAAATGGAGAAAAAATGTCAAAAAAAGCAAATATTATTACCGGTGTCAGTATAGTAGCTATAGTTATTATTGTGGCTATGTTTATGATGGGCAATTCAAATAAGATGGATGGAAGCTATATTTCCGACATGGGTGGTTCCAAATTTGAGTTGAAGTTTAAAGGAAACACTGTGACTAAAGTTGAAACTGATAAAAAGTCAGACCAAGGTACTTATGAAATTGAAGACGGTAAACTTACCATGAAATTTGATGATTATACAATGAAAGCTAGTTTAGACAAAGATAAAAAAACATTTACACTTAATTCCGTAACTGGTTCACAAATGATGGGCTTCGGATTTTTATTAGAGGGGTTAAAATTTGAACAGGTTGCTAAATAATTATTAATTTATTGGGAGGATATTTTATATTATGAAAAAATCAAACATTACTTTATTATCAAGTGCATTAATCGCTGGAGTTACTGTCGTTGGTGCTACAACAACGGCAAACGCTGCAACAACTACACCCGACTCAACTGAAACAACTCATACTCAAACAGTTCAATCTAACAGTCAAAAATTAGATGACGATATTAAAGACGCTCAAACTGACGTTGATAATGCCAAAGATACAGCTGACAAAGATCAAAGTGCTGCTGATACTTCTAAAGACACAGCCGATGCTTCTAAAGACAATGCTGGTCAAACTGAAGAAAATGCTAATCAATCACAAGAAGATTTAAACAGTGCTGTTGATAATCAACAAAATGCGCAAAATACTGCTGATAACGCAACTGATGAATCTATCAATAACGCTCAAGATGCAGTTGACGAACAAGACAAAACAAATAACCAATTAGGTCAAGACGTTGATAACGCTAAAACAGATGTTGATAAAGGTAAAACAGATGTCGATAATGCTCAAACTGGCGTTGATGAAGCCCAAAAAGGTGCTGACCAATCTGATAAAGATGCTGATAAAGCTCAAGAAAACGTTGATAATGCTCAAAATAACCTTGATGGCAAAGGTTCAGCCGAAGCCGACAAGAATTTAAGCAATGCCAAAGATAACTTGGATCAAGCTCAAACAACTGAAGACAATGCTCAAAAAGGTGCTGACCAAGCTGACAAGAATATTGCTGACGCACAAAACAATGTTAATAACGCTCAAACTGGCGTAACTGATGCTAACAAACAACAAAATGATGCTAAAGCTAAAGCTGACGCTGCTCAAAAAGCTAAAGATACTGCTCAAAAAGCATTAGATGATGCTAAGAAACAACAAGGTAATCATCAAGCTAACCAAAATCACATCAACTTAAGCCAAGACTACATTAATGCCTTAAAGGCTTATTCAGATGCTTCATCAGCTGACGCTAATTATCAAGATGTCATTGACAGTTTAACAGCTGCAACTGAAAAAGAATGGGCATTAAATGGCGGCTACATTTCAAATGACCAAGATAAAACTGTTCATATTAACAACCAATCAGATTTAAACAAATATCTTGATGACTTAAATGAATATGCTAAACAATTATTAAATGAAGTGCGTGACCGTTTTGGTAGCACACAAGTTGAAGTCTCAGAAGGTTCTAAAAAATTAGGTCAATCAATCGGCGATGCTTATACATCTAAGAATAACGATCCTGATGATGGTCATGACAATGCATTAAACAACAGCATTGCTAACGGTATGGGATTAACATACTTAACACAACAAGATATGAATACTATCTTCGATAAATCATCTGAAAATGGTTGGAATCTTAGTCTTGATGCTTTCAAGAAATCTATCTATGATTCAATGAATGCCTTCTTATTCAATGGGGGTGAATGGGGCCATGCCGTAAGTGTTGCTGGCATTATGGCAACATATACACCTGCCAATAACACATGGTTCGGTCTTGGCTTCGGTCAATTTAAACAATCTAACGGTAATATCTTCTTAACAAGTTTCTTTAACTTTGTTGATGACTATGATGTTAACGACGCTTCTAAATTTAGCACTACACCTGTTGAATCTGGAACTGTCAGTCAAGCTCAAATTGATAAATTAGCAAGCGACGTTACTGCTAAAACAGCAACTTCAAAAACTGCTGATGCAGCTCTTGCAGCAGCTAAATCACAAACAGTTAAAGCTAACCAAGCCTTAGCTACAGCTAAAACTGCTTTAGCAACTGCTAAAACAAAACAAGCAACAGCACACACAGCCTTAACTAAAGCACAAAACGATGTTAAAACTGCTACTGTAGCTGTTAAAAATGCACAAACAGTTGTTGATGATTTAAATGCATCAATGCCTCAAAAACAACAAGCTTTAAAAGATGCACAAGCTGCCTTAGCTACAACTAAAACAACACAAGCTCAAAAACACATGACTTTAGACGCAGCTAATGCTAAATTAGTTACTGCTAAAACTGCATTAAAAGATGCAACTGCTAAATTAAGTGCCGCTCAAGCAGCTTTAAAAGCTGGTCAAGACGCACTTGGCGAAAAAACAAATCATTTAGATGACTTAAAGAATGCTGAAGCTAACTTAGTTGACGCAACAAAAGCTGTTGAAGCTGCTAAAAAAGCATACGACGAGGCTGTTAAAGCTGCCGAAGATGCACAAGCTGCTTCCGTTGCTGACGATGCACAATATGCGAAGTTACAAGCAATCGCTGATGCATCTAAGAAAGCTTTAGACGATGCACAAGCTGCATTAGCTAAATTACAACATGAAAAAGACATCGAAGATGCTTTGAACAATGTTGACAAACCATCAACTGGTACTGATAACGATTCTGGTTCACATACTGGTCATGTAACAGGTTCAGACAATGGTTCAGATAAAGGTAACGTAACTGGTTCTGTTGTTGCTAAAGGTAGTGAAACAGCTAAAGACACGACTGACAACAATGGTATTGTTGCACCAAGCAATAATACATCAACATCACGTCTTAAAGCTGCTGATCATTCAGAAATCAATAACGCTAAAATATTAGGTGCTTCGGTATTACCACAAACTGACGAAACTAATTCGTCAGTCGTTTCAGTGATTGGTGCAGCTCTTGTTGGTGCCGTTAGTCTCTTTGGACTTGCAGGAACGCGCCGTCGTAAACACTAATTCGTTATTGTAAGGAGGAATTGAGATGAAGAAGCCTTTACTTGTAATGACTAGTATCGTAATGGTTGCTTTATTAACAGCGTGTGGGCAACAAAAGTCACAGTCTGAGCAAACAAGTCAGCCAAAACAAGTATCCGTGTCAGATAAGAAAAAGGCGCAGTCGTCAAAAAAAGCAGATACAACTAAAAAGACGCATACTAAAGAAGTAAATCAACCAAAAAAAGAATCCGTGTCAGATAAGAAAAAAGCGCAGTCGTCAAAAAAAGTAAATACGATTAAAAAGACGCCTGCCAAAGAAGTAAATCAACCAAAACAGATGAATTTAGATCAAATTCAAGTCAGTGATTACAGCAGTATCGTCGGTCAGTGGCAAATTGTGAAGTTAGAAGCACGGGGACGCGACTTACCACTTGATGATGTTCAGCCGTTAAATATTACTAAAGATAGTCTAGTGTCATCATCTTCGTTTACATTAAATAAAGCTGGCTTAAAAGATCAGAATGGGCTGCATGCGACGAAATTTGAAGTTGCTAATAATATCTTAACCGCCAGCTTAAGTAATGCAAGTGATGTTTCTATTAATTGGTCCGTCATGTTCTATCCCAAAGGGACTAGTCACGAATATGGTGTTAATACTGGTGAAGAAACGAACAAGCAGAATCTGATTGTTGTTTGGTCAAGTAGTAACTCAGTGACCGCGGTTTACAGCCAAAGTTAATATATATATAAATAGAAGGTCTACAATATCTGTTGCCAGTGATAGAAAAATCTATCACTGGCAACAGATTTTTTTGTATGACACTAAAAAGAGTCTCCTATGACAAATAATACTAAGGTTTTACTAAATATGAAATTTGCTGAAAGCACTCCTTAATCCAGCAGTCATCGGAGTTTATGGTACTTTAGATTACCTTCAAAAATGCCTGACACCCCTGCAGAGTTCTCAACATAATCAAATTGTTAGCTACGGATGGCGGGCATCTCTATTAGGCTACTACGTTATTCTAGTGGCCAACTTTAAGAAACTAACAATGAATTGAAACATATTAAACGTAATGCCTACGATTTCAGTAATTTTAGGAAACACATTTTCTTTGTAATGAGGATTATGTACATAAAAAAGGCGTTGTCACAAAGTGACAACACCCTCCATAATATATTCACCAACAATAGTTGCAATAGAACCAAAAATATTCACCAGTGACAACTGCAATATACCAAAAAAAACACCTCACAAATTGCTTTGTGAAGTGCTTCAAAATATCGATATAAATATATATTAACGTTTTGAGAATTGGCTTGCTTTACGAGCTTTCTTAAGACCTGGTTTCTTACGTTCTTTCATACGAGGATCACGAGTAAGTAATCCTGCAGATTTAAGAGCTGCACGGAAATCTGGATCTACTGTAAGTAATGCGCGAGCAATACCATGGCGAACTGCGCCAGCTTGACCTGAGAAGCCACCACCATTAGCGTTAACTAAAACATCATAACTACCTAATGTTTCTGTAGCGTTAAATGGTTGTAAGACTACTTCACGTAAGTTAGCAAATGGAATGTAATCTTCAATTGCTTTGTTGTTGATAGTAATTTTACCAGTACCTGGTACTAAACGTACGCGAGCTACTGAGTTTTTACGACGACCTGTTCCTGAATATACGACTTGAGCCATTTCAATTGCCTCCTTAAATTAAGTTTGTAATATCTAAAGTTTCTGGTTGTTGTGCTTGTTGATCATGTTCTGCACCACGATATACGTGTAATTTCAATGCTTGTTCTTTACCAAGAGTACCTTTTGGAAGCATACCTTTAACAGAGAAAGCAATCAATTTTTCAGGATCGTTGGCACGGAAATCACCAGCAGTACGAGTTTTTAAACCACCTGGATGATCTGTATGATGTTGGTATAATTTTCTGTCAGCTTTGTGACCAGTTAAACCAACCTTTTCTGCATTGATAACAATAACGTTATCACCAGTATCCACATTAGGTGTGAATGTTGGTTTGTTTTTACCGCGTAAGATAGAAGCAACGACAGTTGATAAGCGACCTAAAGAAATATCAGTTGCATCAATAACATACCATTTACGTTCTATTTCGCCTTTTTTTGCTAAATAAGTTGTACGCACGATTGTTTCCTCCGTTTTTTCATGTTGTTTGTTTGACACTCAAATAAGTTTCCGGGGCCTATCAGTGGGGCAAACAATACCATTTATAATATTAACTATTAAAAGTCAATTTGTCAATCTAATTTATGGGCATCCCACAAATAAATAACACCTTTTCAGATTTAAAATTGCCTTAGTATTCATATTGTCAATAACTTCTATATTACCCTAATTCGTCCGGATAATAAACCTTTTTTAAATATAATCCACTCGCCGGAGCTGTTTCTCGAGCTTGTTGTCGATCCTTTACTTCATATAACCGTAAAATATCATGAACCGGACGCCGGCCGTTCCCTATTTCTAGGAGTGTAGCGACTAAAATTCGGACCATATTGTACAGAAAGCCATTTCCATAAAATTCAAAAATAATTTCATGGTTTTCTTTATCTTCTCTCACGGTTGCCTCATAAATCGTCCGAACGTGATCTGTAACCTGGCTACCTGCCGCCACGAAACTAGAAAAATCATGTTCGCCAACTAAATCAGGTAATGCTTCTTCAATTTTGGCGATATCTATCTTGTATTTATAATGACCCGTGTAGAAGCGTTTAAATGGGTCGGTAAATTCACCTTGAGAAACACGATACATATATCGTTTACCATGCGTACTATAGCGTGAATGAAAATCATCACTGACAAGTTCGGCTTTTTTAACTTGAACATCCAGTGGCAATAAACTGTTCAATGCTCTCATCATGCTAGTTTCCGGAATTTCATGCATGAAGTCAAAATGAAAAACCTGTCCTAAGGCATGAACGCCAGCATCTGTTCGGCCTGAACCATAAATTCTAACTGGTACTTCTGATTTACTCATAATTGTTACTGCTTTTTCTAAGACAGATTCAACCGTCCGTTGGTTTGGCTGCCTCTGAAACCCTGCAAAAGCTGCGCCATCATAAGCAACGGTAATTTTAAAACGTACTGACATATTTATTCATCCTTAATTTTTGAGGTAGACTAATGCAACGGTAACGATAGCGAATAAAACAAAAGCTAACGTATCAGCCGTCCGCCATTTTAAAATACGATACTTTGTTCGACCTTCTCCACCCTGGTAACCACGAGATTCCATGGCAATCGCTAAATCTTCGGCACGATTGAACGAACTTACAAATAGCGGAATTAACAACGGGATAATTGATTGCATTTGTTTAATTAGCGACCCTTGACCAAAGTTCACACCTCGAGCTCGTTGAGCGTTCATAATTTTTTCTGTCTCATCCATTAATGTAGGGACAAAACGTAACGCGATTGATAACATTAACGCAATTTCATAAACTGGAAATTTGATTGCTTTAAGTGGTTTTAATAAAGATTCAATCGCATCTGCTAGTTGGAGTGGTGCCGTTGACAACGTCAATAATGTTGACATAAAAATAATTAAAATAAATCGGCAAAAAATATATAATCCATTTGTCACACCAAATTGAGAAATTTTAAAAATCCCCCAATGCCAGTACATTTGGCCACCACTTGAAAATAGCATTTGCAAAGCAACCGTAAAGATAATCAGCCAAATTAATGGCCGGACACCTTTTAAAAAGAAACTCATATTAATTTTTGACGCTAAAATACATCCTAACGTAAAAACTAAAAGCATAGAAAAACTTTGCCAATTATTTGCCATAAAGATTATTCCAACAAAATAAAAACTCAAAACTAATTTAGCACGCGGATCCATGCGGTGAACGAGTGAATCACCCGCTATGTAACGTCCAAAAATCAACTTATTCATTAGCGTCATGACCTCCATTTTGGCTTAGCAGCGTGACGAGGTCGTCGGCTAATTCATTCTCTGTTAAAGGCATCTCCTTGAATTCAAAGCCTTTTTCAATTAATTTTTTTGAAAATAACGTTGTTGTTGGCACGTTCAAATGGTTACTTAATAAGAACTCTGGATCAGCAAAAACTTCTCTTGGTGTGCCCGATTTAATAATCGTTCCTTTTGACATGATAATAGCGTGATTCGCATAATTTGCCACATCATCCATCTGATGCGTTACGAGAATAATCGTCAAATTTTGTTCACGATGAAGTTCTTCGAACATTGCCATCATATCAACGCGACCTTTAGGATCTAATCCTGCTGTGGGTTCGTCTAAAACCAAGATTTTAGGTTCCATAGCCAGAATTCCAGCGATTGCTACGCGACGCATTTGACCACCAGAGAGGTCAAATGGTGATTGCTGATAGATATTCTCTGGTAATCCAACTAACTTCAACATTTTTGTCGCTATTTTCTCAGCTTCTTCATCTGTTTTACCAAAGTTTTTTGGCGCAAATGCCACATCTTTAATAACCGTTTCTTCAAACAATTGTGCTTCTGGAAATTGAAAAACGATGCCAACTTGTTTTCGTAAATCGTTTAACGTTTTATTGGCCGTTTCTGGTGTAATGATTTGATTCCCAATTGTAATTTTACCTTCAGTTGGTTTTAATAGGCCATTTAAATGTTGCAATAGGGTCGATTTACCAGAACCTGTATGTCCAACAATTGCTGTAAATGAGCCGTCCTCAATTTCAAGATTGATATTATGTAGCGCCCGACTTTCAAAAGGTGTCCCTTTTTGGTAGGTAAAGGCTACTTCGTTGAATTTAATTGCCATAACCAATCTACCATACCTTCCTCTGTCATATAGTCGTCCGGAATGTCAAAATGACGTTTTTTAAGCGCGACTTTTAAGCGTTCTGGATATGGAATATCTAATCCCATATCTACTAATTGTTCACCAAGTGCAAAAATTTCAGCAGGTGTGCCTTCTTTTACCAGCTCGCCTTTGTCCATAACCATAATTTTGTCAGCACTTGCCGCTTCATTAATATCATGCGTGATTGAAATAATTGTTAGCCCACGTTCTTCTTTGAGTTGATGTATTAGGCTCAAAACTTCGTCACGACCTTCTGGATCCAACATGCTAGTTGATTCATCCAAGATGATAACTTCTGGCCTTAGAGCGACAATTCCAGCGATTGCGACACGTTGTTTCTGTCCCCCAGATAGTCTAGCAGGTTCCTTGGCCGCAAACTCCCACATATCTACACGTTCAAGCGCGTCTCTGACTCGTTCTTGCATTTCTTTACGTTCTATTCCATTGTTTTCAAGTCCAAATGCAACGTCATCTTCAACAGTTGCTCCCACAAACTGGTTATCTGGGTTTTGAAAAACGATGCCAATCTTACGACGAATATCCCAGACCGTTTCTGGTGATAAAATAAGGCCATCTACTGTGATTTCACCTGATTGAGGTGCTAGCAAGCCATTAATATTTTTAGATAATGTACTTTTCCCACTACCGTTATGACCAATAATTGCAACCCAGTCACCTTTTTCAATCGTAAAGGACACATCTTTAAGTGCCATTTCACTCATTTCTTTTTGTGCTTCATATTGATAATTTAAATGATCAACTTTAATTAATTCAGTCATTGTTACTGTCCTCACAATTCACAAGATAACTTACGTTTTGCATTATATCACAGGCCAAAATGAACTCAGTGTATTTATACTTTTACTCTTTATAGTTGTCCTATCTATACAACATACATCTAAAATGCATTTTTTGTACTTTTAAGCTCTTAATTAACAATAAACAGCCATTTAGTCACACCTTTTTATATTGCGCTAAGAACTGCATTTTAAGCTAAATTTCTCTCACCATTTGATAATTAACTAGATTTTGTTGATGTCGATAATTATCTTATCTTTTTATAATTTTAAACCCATAATGTTCAAAAAAAGAGACAGCAGTTATTGAAGCCTCTACCGTTTGTACATTTATTTGTAATTCATTCCTTTGGTAATTTGTTAATTCTGTTAAAATAAGCGCTCCGATATGCTGTCGAATCATAGAACTCTCTACGTACAGCATATCAATATGTCCTGTTACTTCAAGGTTACCAAATCCTATGACCTTTAAATCTTTGATGGCAAGTAGCGTAAATGATTCACTTAATCGTTTATGCCATGCACTCAGATCTGGATTATTCTGCACCCACTCATTAATTTCTAGTTGTGAATAATCTTGTCGGTTAATCTCTTGAATTGTTTGGTTGAATAATGTCGTTATTTCCGATAAATATTTACTATCATAACGGTAAAGTTGTATTGAACTTTGTGCCATCACATTACCCCCTAAACAGATTAAGAATACTATTATCATACTAGGTTTTAGCACATAAAAAAAGGGTTCTGAACACATTATTAAAATGTGTTCAGAACCCTTTTTTCAGACCTCATTAGACAATAAAAAATCACTATGAAGGATGACCGGCAAATCACAAATGTGAAGAACCTTCAAACTAGACTAAGATTACTCCATCATCATAACGTTTGTTTTTAATCATCAATCAAAGTGAAAAATTATCTGTTAACGAATTATACTAATTCAATAATAACCATTTGTGCGGCATCGCCACGACGAGGCATTGTTTTCATAGTTCTAGTGTATCCACCATTACGTTCAGCGTAACGAGGAGCTACATCAGAAAATAATTTTTGTAATGCTGATTGAACAGTGACATCGTCACCATCTTCTTTCACGTCAGCAACTGTGTTTCTTACGAAAGCAGCAGCACGACGACGTGAAGCTAAATCACCACGTTTACCTAAAGAAATCATTTTATCGGCAGATTTGCGTACTTCTTTAGCGCGAGCTTCAGTAGTCACAATTCGTTCGTTGATAATAAGACTTGTTGTTAAATCACGTAACATTGCTTTACGTTGAGAACTTGTACGTCCTAATTTGCGGTAACTCATGAATAGTTTCCCTCCCTCTATATAATATTAGTCATCATGACGTAATGATAAATCAAGCGCAGCTAATTTAGCTTTAACTTCTTCCAATGATTTACGGCCCAAGTTACGGACTTTCATCATGTCAGCTTCGGATTTATTCGTTAATTCTTGAACCGTGTTGATTCCAGCACGTTTCAAACAATTGTATGAACGAACTGATAAATCAAGTTCTTCAATCGTCATTTCGAGCATTTTTTCTTTATGTGTTTCTTCTTTTTCAACCATAATTTCAGCATTTTTAGCTTCATCGGTTAAATCAACAAATAAAGTCAAATGCTCAGTTAAAATTTTAGCCGACAAACTAATGGCTTCGCTTGGTGTAATTGAACCATTAGTCCAAACATCAAGTGTCAATTTGTCATAATCATCTTTTTGACCAACACGTGTTTTTTCTACTTGGTAGTTCACACGTTCGATTGGGGTATAAATGGAGTCAATTGGTAATACGCCAATTGGCATATCTTCCGCTTTGTTTTGATCAGCAGATACGTATCCACGACCATTGCTAGCGTTCATGCGAACATGAAAAGATGCACCTTCTGCGACTGTACAAATGTACAAGTCGGGATTTAATACTTCAACATCACTGTTTACAATGATGTCACCGGCAGTAACCTCTGCGGGACCTTTCACATCAATTTCGATGGATTGGTCTTCATCAGCAGCTAACTTCAAAGCAACTTTCTTAATATTCAAGATAATTTGAGTAACATCTTCCAATACGCCTTCAATAGTTGAAAACTCATGTAAAACACCATCAATTTGAATATTAGTAATAGATGCGCCTGGTAAGGAAGATAATAGAATCCGACGAAGTGAATTACCTAATGTCGTACCATAACCGCGTTCAAGTGGTTCTACAACAAATTTACCATAGTTAGGACTTTCATCTATCTTATGAATATTTGGTTTTTCAAATTCAATCATTCTTATCTTTACCCCTTTCAAAACGTAACGTGTAATCTAGTGAAAACATTATGAAGTTCAACTCCGTAATGAATATTAATCCACGTTAAACACGACGGCGTTTTGGAGGACGACATCCATTATGAGGCACTGGAGTAACATCGCGAATTGCTGTTACTTCAAGACCAGTAGTTTGTAAAGCACGGATTGCGGCTTCACGGCCAGAACCAGGTCCTTTAACTGCTACTTCAACAGTCTTCATACCATTTTCCATTGAGCCTTTAGCTGCAGCTTCTGCTGCCATTTGTGCTGCGAATGGTGTAGATTTACGACTACCTCTAAAACCTAATGCACCAGCTGATGACCATGCAACAGCGTTACCGTTAACATCAGTAATCATAACAAGTGTATTGTTAAAAGTAGAATGAATATGTGCAACACCGGCTTCAATATGTTTTTTAACACGGCGTTTGCGAGAAACTTTCTTAGTTGCCATAAATAGTATTACCTCCTTAATCTAGTAATTATTTCTTGCGGCCTGCAATTGATGTAGCTGGGCCTTTACGTGTACGAGCGTTGTTTTTCGTGTTTTGTCCACGAACTGGTAAACCACGACGATGACGCATGCCTCGGTACGTTCCAATTTCTTGGAGACGTTTAATGTTTAAACTGATTTCGCGACGTAAGTCACCTTCAATTTTAAATTGATCAACAACTTTACGGATTGCATCCTCTTGGTCAGTTGTTAAATCACGAGTTCTAATATCTTCTGATACTTCTGCTTCTACCAAGATCTTAGCAGCAGTTGTATTACCGATTCCATAAATGTAAGTTAATGCTACCACGATTCTTTTATCACGTGGAATATCAATACCTGCAATACGAGCCATAACAATTACACCTCCTAATTTTTATTATCCTTGACGTTGTTTATGTTTTGGATTTGCGCTACAAATGATCATAACTCGACCTTTGCGCTTGATAACTTTACAATGTTCACACATTGGTTTTACTGATGGTCTTACTTTCATTGAATTATACCTCCTAAAAGTTTTTGAAGTACAATCTATTTAAAGCGATAAGTAATACGACCCTTACTTAAATCGTAAGGAGACATTTCAACCGTCACTTTATCACCAGGTAAAATACGAATATAATTCTTACGAATTTTACCAGAGACATGAGCTAAAATTTCATGATCATTTTCAAGTACAACTCGAAAAGTCGCATTGGGTAACGTTTCACGGACCGTACCCTCAATCTCAATTACTTCTTCTTTCGCCACGTAAATGTACCTCCTTAAAATCGTGTTTTAACTTTACATGTAAAAATGGCGAGAATTAGACACTCTCACCCGTTCTTATCAGGATATTATTACAAATATCCTCCTGAAAAGATAAACCGGAATTATTCTATCATACCGCTATCTCAGATGCAAGTTAGCCACTCCGGCACAATTACTTTGCAGCGGAATACTCAGATTACTTGAGATTGTTTAAAATCGTTTCAATATCTGCAAATACATCTTCAATATCGCGGTTACCATCTACTGTATACAATAGATGACGTTGTTCGTAAAAATCTAATAACGGTGTATTCATTTTGATGTTAACTTCTAAACGATTTTTAACCGTTTCAAGTTTGTCATCTTCACGTTGATAAAATTCATGTTGCCCACAGCGATCACATGTTCCTTCAACCTTTGTGGGGTTGAAGATTTTGTGATATGTAGCTCCACAATTACGACAAATGTAACGACCAGTTAAACGTTCGATTAGAGATTCAGGATCAACATGAATGTCAATGACTGCGTTAAGAGGTTTTCCAAGGTCCTTACCGATTTCGTCCAAGGCAACAGCTTGTGCCATATTTCTTGGAAACCCATCAAGCATGTAGCCATCTTGAATATCATCTTCAGCTAATCGTTCTTTGACAATGCCATTTGTGACTTCATCAGGAACAAGGTCACCACGATCGATATACTTTTTAGCTTCAAGTCCCATTGGTGTTTCATTTTTCATTGCTGCACGGAAGATGTCTCCCGTAGAGATATGAGCGATGTGGAAAGCGTCGACAATCTTTTCAGCTTGTGTTCCCTTACCTGCACCAGGTAAACCCATTAACATCAGGTTCATTTTAGTCATGAATATCCTCCTAATATGAGAAATGGTTAGGCATCAGCCTAACCTAATTCTCAGTTTAAAATTTGTTTTTTATCGATTATCTAATGAATCCGACGTACTTACGTTTCATCATCATACCCTCTAATTGACGAATAGTTTCAAGAGCAACCCCAACGACAATCAACAGACTAGTACCACCCAAACCAACTGATTCATCTAATCCGAACAAACTTGATGCTAATAATGGAATTAAAGCAACAAATCCTAAGAATAATGAACCAACAGTACTTAAACGCATTAATAATTTTGAAACATATTTTTCTGTTGCTTTACCAGGCCAAACACTTGGAATATAACTTCCTTGTTTTTGTAAATTCTCTGAGAGTTTCTCAGGATTTACCTGTACGAAAGCGTAGAAGAATGTGAACAAGACAATCAATACGGTATATAGGATGGCTCCGTATGTTGTTTGCATGTTGAAAACTTGACTTAATACTTTATACCAAGTCGTGTCCCCTTGTGAGCTTTGGAATGCCAAAAGCACAGTTTGGGGTGTTGCAATGAACGAACTCGCAAAAATAACGGGGATAACACCCGCAACGTTTACCTTAAGTGGCAGATATGAACTATCTGTCGCACCAGCAACACGTCTTGTGTATTGAATTGGAATCTTATAGTTAGCTTGTTGAACATATGTTACAAAAGTTACGATTGCAAAAATAATAACGAGCAAGATAACTATGAACAAGATGCCCCCCCAAAGATCACCTTTATCAGCTTGGAAAATTTGTTCATTGAAAATCTGTTTAATACCACCTGGAATACGAGAAACGATACCTGCCATGATTAACATGGAAACACCATTCCCAATACCACGTTCAGTAATCATATCACCTAACCAAGTCGTAAACATTGTTCCGGCTGTTAAAATAACGCCCAAAACAACATATGTTTGCGTACTTGGATTGTTAACCAAACCTAAACTACTTAATGAGTCTAACCCTGCGGTGATACCTACAGATTGAACAAATGCTAAGACAATTGTTAGGTAACGTGTAGCTTGATTCAATTTACGACGACCAACTTCACCTTGCTTACTCCATTCTACAAAACGAGGAACAATGTCCATTTGTAGTAATTGAATAACAATTTGAGCTGTAATGTAGGGTGAAACCCCCATTGCGAAAATTGAGTAATTAGTTAATCCACCACCACTAAAAGTGTTAAGAAGACTAACTAAGTTACTACTTGTTGCACTAGCAATTGCAGCATGGTTAATTCCAGGAACTGTTATAAAAGTACCTAAGCGAAAGACAATTAAAACGCATAAAGTGAAAAAAATCTTTTGACGGATTTCTTTCACAGCTAATGCATTTTTCATCACTTTAAGCATTAGATCACCTCTGTTTGACCACCGGCAGCTTCAATAGCTTCTTTAGCAGCAGCTGAGAATTTACCTGCTTTAACAGATAATTTCTTGTTAAGTTCGCCGGAAGCTAAAATTTTAATTCCTGATTTTTCGTTCTTAACAATACCTGATTCAACAAGTAATGCTGGTGTTACTTCAGCACCGTTTTCGAATTTGTTTAAGCTATCTAAATTGACAACTGCATATTCTTTACGGTTGAAGTTATTAAATCCACGTTTTGGCATACGACGGAATAAAGGCATTTGTCCACCTTCAAAACCTAAACGTACTTTACTACGGGCTTTTTGGCCTTTTTGACCACGTCCAGAAGTTTTACCATTACCTGAAGATGTTCCACGTCCGACACGGTTACGTACTGAGCGAGAACCTTCACTTGGTTTTAATTCATGTAATTTCATAGGGTTGGCACCTCCTTATTTTAAACTGCAAACAAGATGTTGATGTTATTTAACTTCTTCAACGTCCACTAAATGAGAAATCTTGGCGATAACGCCTCGTGTTACTGCGTCATTAGGACGAATAACAGAGCTGCTAATACGGTGTAAACCGAAAGCTTTAACGATTTCGCGTTGATTTTGAGGACGTCCGATGACACTGCGTTTTAATGTAATTTTTAAATCTGTCATGTTTTAGTCCTCCTAGTCAGCTAAGTGTTGAATAGAAACGCCACGTAATGCAGCAACTTCTTCAGCACTCTTCATTTTCTTTAAACCATCCATTGTTGCGCGAACAACGTTGATTGGTGTATTTGAGCCTAATGATTTACTTGTTACATCTGCTACTCCAGCAAGTTCCATAACGGCACGAACTGAACCACCAGCGGCAACTCCAGAACCTTCAACAGCTGGTTTAAGCATAATGCGTCCACCACTGTATTGACCGAGAACTTCGTGAGGAAGTGTCGTACCGACCATAGGTACTTCAATCAAGTTCTTTTTAGCATCTTCAACTGCTTTACGGATTGCTTCAGGAACTTCTTGAGCTTTACCTGTACCGAAGCCTACATGACCATTGTGATCACCGACAATAACTAATGCAGCAAAACGTAGACGACGTCCACCTTTTACAACTTTAGTAACACGGTTAATCGCAACAACACGATCTTCTAAATCTAAATGAGTTGGATCAATGAAAGTCATAAACTATTTCCTCCCTTTCTTAGAATTCTAATCCATTTTCACGAGCTGCTTCAGCTAAAGCAGCAACGCGTCCATGGTATAAGTATCCGCCACGATCAAAAACAACAGCTTTGATACCTTTGTCATTAGCACGTTTAGCAACTAATGCGCCAACAGCAGTAGCTTTTGCTACTTTACTGTCGCCAGTTACTTCACTATCAATTGTTGAGGCACTTGCTAGCGTTACACCCGCTACGTCATCAATTACTTGAGCGTAGATGTGGTTATTAGAACGGAATACGTTTAAGCGTGGGCACTCTGCAGTTCCAGAAATCTTGCCACGAACACGTAAATGACGTTTTGAACGTGTTTTATTTCTATCTGGTTTTGTAATCACAATTTTCACCTCTTGATTTTATTCAAAAACAAAGTAAGCAATGCTAAGCAGCATTATTTACCTGTTTTACCTTCTTTACGACGAACATATTCGCCAACGTAACGAATTCCTTTACCTTTATAAGGTTCTGGAGGACGAACGGCACGAATTTCTGCGGCAAGATCGCCAACTTCTTGTTTACTGATACCTGAAATAATAATACTTGTATTTGCAGGAACTTCAACAGTTAAGTTTTCGCGTTCTTCAAAATCCACTGGATGTGAATAACCAACATTTAATACTAATTTTTTCCCTTGTAATTGTGCACGATAACCAACACCAATCAACTCAAGTTCTTTTTTGAAACCTTCTGTAACACCAAGAACCATGTTGTTTACGTTGGCACGCATTGTACCATGTAAGGCACGAGTGCTTTTATCGTCACTTTCACGAGTAAATTTAACTGAAAGACCTTCAACATGCATTGTAATAGCACTAGAGAACTTACGAGTTAATTCACCTTTGGGGCCTTTTACTGTAACCATTTGACCTTCTTGTGTAACTTCTACACCAGCAGGAAGAACGATTTCTTTATAACCTATACGACTCACGCGAGTGACACCTCCTTACGAATTAATTGATTACCAGATGTATGCTAAGACTTCGCCACCAATTTGTTTGGCGCGTGCATCTTTATCTGTCATCACACCTTCTGATGTTGAGATAACTGCGATTCCTAAACCATTTAATACTTTAGGAACTGCATCAGCTTGAACGTACGTACGTAATCCTGGTTTTGAGATACGTTTAATACCAGAGATTACACGTTCGTTGTCTTTTCCAAATTTTAAAAATACACGGATAATACCTTGTTTGTCATCATCGATGTATTCGATATCACGTACGAAACCTTCATTTTTAAGGATTTCAGCGATATCACGTTTGATTTTTGAAGCAGGCACTTCTAAAGACTCATGCCGTACCATGTTTGCATTACGGATACGAGTTAAAAAGTCTGCGATCGGATCAGTCATGACCATTGAGTTTACCCTCCTTTAACTTGTCTTTTAGATTTACCAGCTAGCTTTTTTCATACCAGGAATTTGGCCTTTGTGAGCAAGGTCACGAAGACAAATACGGCATAATTTAAATTTACGATAAACAGAATGTGGGCGACCACAACGTTCGCAACGTGTATAAGCTTGTGTAGAGAATTTTGCTGGACGTTTGTTCTTTGCAATTAATGATTTTTTAGCCAAAGCTTTGTAACCTCCTTATTATTTAGAAAACGGCATACCTAATTGTGTGAGTAATTCTTTTGATTCCTCATCAGTATTAGCAGTTGTAACAATAACGATATCCATTCCACGAACTTTATCCACATCATCAAAATCGATTTCTGGGAAAATTAATTGTTCGCGAACACCTAAAGTATAGTTACCACGGCCATCAAAGGCTTTTTTGCTAACGCCACGGAAATCACGCACACGAGGTAATGAAACTGAAACTAATTTATCTAAGAAATCGTACATGCGTTCGCCACGTAAAGTAACTTTAGCACCGATTGGCATACCTTCACGTAAACGGAAGCCAGCAATTGATTTTTTAGCTTTTGTAACCAAAGGTTTTTGACCAGCGATTAAAGCTAATTCTTCAACAGCTTTATCTAAATTTTTAGCATTAGTAACAGCATCACCAACACCCATGTTGATAACAATTTTATCAACTTGAGGTGTTTGCATAATTGATGTGTAGTTAAATTTTTCCATCATAGATGGTGTAATTTCATTAGTGAACTTTTCTTTTAAACGGTTAGTCATGAAGAAAGTGTCCTCCTTTCAGTAGGTCTATTTAACAGTTTCACCTGATTTTTTAGAAACTCTAACTTTCTTGCCGTCTACAACTTTGAAGCCAACACGAGTTGGTTCGTTTGTAGATGGGTCGATAAGCATCACGTTTGAAACGTGAATTGGTGCTTCTATATCCACGATGCCACCTTGTGGATTCGAGTTACTAGGTTTTTGATGTTTTTTTGCAATATTCATGCCTTCAACAATCACACGGTCATCTTTAAGGAAAACTTTAGTAACAGTACCTTGTTTACCTTTATCTTTACCTGCAATTAATTGAACTTTATCACCAGTTTTGACGAACATTTAGCGCACCTCCTTGTTTTCCGATGGATTTCTTATAATACTTCGGGTGCTAAAGAAACAATCTTCATGAAATTGTTATCACGTAATTCACGTGCAACAGGTCCAAAGATACGTGTACCTTTAGGGCTTTTATCATCTTGGATGATAACGGCAGCATTTTCATCAAATTTGATGTATGAACCGTCAGCGCGATGAGCACCTGATTTTGTACGTACGATTACAGCTTTAACAACTTCACCTTTTTTGACAACACCACCTGGTGTTGCATGTTTAACAGTAGCAACAATAACGTCACCGATATTAGCAGTTTTACGCTTTGATCCACCTAAAACTTTAATAGTTAAGATTTCTTTTGCGCCTGAATTGTCGGCAATTTTTAAACGACTTTCTGTTTGTATCACAGTAAGTGTCCTCCTTTCGATAGCAAATTAGAAATACGAATGGCAATTATGCTTAAGCAATAACTGCTTTTTCAACGATATCTAATAAACGGAATCTCTTAGTTGCTGACAACGGACGAGTTTCCATAATTTGAACGATATCGCCGATTTTTGCTTCGTTATTTTCATCATGTGCATAGAATTTTTTAGAATAAGTCACACGTTTACCGTAGGTTTTGTGTGTCTTGTATGTTTCGATAAGAACACTAATCGTTTTATCCATTTTGTCGGATACAACGCGTCCTTGATAGACTTTACGTTGGTTACGAGTTTCACTCATGCGTAAATGGCCTCCCTTTCGTAATCTACTTGTTTAATTCTTGTTGGCGTAATGCCGTTTTAATACGAGCAATTGTTTTACGTACTTCACTTAAGCGTGCGGTATTTTCTAATTGACCGGTAGCTAATTGGAAGCGTAAGTTAAACAATTCATCTTTAAATTCTTGTTCTTTGGTAATCATTTCAGCAGTGGTTAATTCATTAATTTCCTTAGCCTTCATGTGATTCGCCACCTACTTCCTCACGTTTTACAATTTTAGTTCTCACTGGAAGTTTGTTTGATGCTAAGCGTAAAGCTTCGCGAGCAACTTCTTCGGGAACACCGGCAACTTCAAACATGATCTTTCCACGTTTAACTGGAGCTACCCATCCTTCAGGAGCACCTTTACCAGAACCCATTCGAACACCAATTGCTTTTGCAGTATATGATTTATGAGGGAAAATTTTAATCCATACTTTCCCACCACGTTTCATATGACGGTTAATAGCGACACGAGAAGCTTCGATTTGACGGTTAGTGATCCATGATGATTCAAGAGCCTGTAAACCGAATTCTCCAAAAGCGACTTCTTTGCCACCTTTAGCTTCCCCACGCATTTTACCACGGAATTCACGACGGAATTTTGTACGTTTAGGTACTAACATAGGTTATTTCCCTCCTTTCACAGCGTTTTTCTTAGCTGGTAAGATTTCACCACGGTAGATCCAGACTTTAACGCCTAATTTACCGTAAGTAGTCATTGCTTCAACCCAAGCGTAGTCAATATCTGCTCTTAAGGTATGTAATGGAACTGTACCATCTGAGTAGCTTTCAACACGAGACATATCAGCTCCGTTAAGACGGCCAGCAACTTGAACTTTGATACCTTTAGCACCAGAGCGCATTGTACGTTGCATAGCTTGTTTAACAGCACGACGGAATGCGACACGGTTTTCTAATTGTTCCGCAACGTTTTCGCCGACTAATTGAGCATCTAAATCAGGACGTTTGATTTCAACAATGTTGATATGCACACGTTTACCTGTTAAATCATTTAATTCTTTACGAAGTTTTTCAACTTCAGCTCCACCTTTACCGATAACCATACCAGGTTTAGCAGTATGGATTGAAACGTTAACACGTTTTGCAGCGCGTTCGATTTCAACGATAGAGACAGAAGCGTCGGTTAATTTTTCTTGAATGTATTTACGGATGTGTAAATCTTCATGAAGGTAGTTTGCAAAATCTTTTTCTGCATACCATTTTGAATCCCAATCACGAATGATACCTACACGTAATCCCGTTGGATTTATTTTTTGACCCACGCGTTATCCCTCCTTATTTTGTAGTTTCAGATACAACTACTGTAATGTGACTCGTACGTTTGTTAATTGGTGAAGCTGATCCTTTAGCACGAGGACGGAAACGTTTTAAAGTTGGTCCTTCGTTAGCAAAAATATCAGTAATAACTAAGTTTTCACCATCTAAATCAAAATTATTTTCTGCATTAGCTACAGCAGAAAGTAAAACTTTTTCAATGATTGGGCTTCCGGCTCTGGGAGTAAATCTCAAAATACCGATAGCTTCAGCAACACTTTTACCTCTGATAAGATCGATTACCAAGCGAGCTTTACGCGCTGGAATACGAACAGTTTTGGCGGTTGCTTTTGCTGATGTTACTTGTTCAGCCATGTGTATAACCTCCTTTATTTAACTGTAGTTTTCTTATCGTCAGATCCGTGACCACGGAAAGTACGTGTTGGAACAAATTCACCCAACTTATGACCAACCATATCTTCTTGCATAAAAACTGGAACGTGTTTACGTCCATCATATACAGCGATAGTTAGACCAATGAAGTTAGGGAAGATTGTTGAACGACGTGACCATGTTTTGATAACTGTTTTCTTTTCTTGATCAGTTTGTGCTTCGACCTTTTTCATCAAATGTTCATCGACGAATGGTCCTTTTTTTAGACTACGACTCAATGTGAATCCTCCTTCCGGAATATAGCTTAAGCAACAAGTAAATTATTTCTTGTTGCGTCCACGTACGATAAATTTGTCTGATTGGTTTTTCTTTGAACGTGTTTTGTAACCCATCGTCTTTTGACCCCAAGGAGACATAGGTGATGGACGACCAATTGGAGCTTTACCTTCACCACCACCATGAGGATGATCGTTAGGATTCATAACTGATCCACGAACTGTAGGACGTTTACCAGCCCAACGAGCACGACCAGCTTTACCAATTTTGATTAATTCATGTTGTTCGTTACCAACAGCACCGATAGATGCGCGACATGTTGATAAGATCATGCGAACTTCGCCTGATGTCAAACGAACAAGGACGTATTTACCTTCTTTACCAAGTAATTGTGCAGAAGCACCGGCTGAACGAGCAAGTTGTCCACCCTTACCTGGTTTTAATTCGACATTATGAATAATTGTACCAACTGGGATATCTTGAAGAGCTAATGCGTTACCAACCTTGATATCTGCTTCTTTACCAGATTGAACCATCATGCCAACTTCTAATCCTTTAGGAGCAATGATGTATGATTTGATACCATCAGTATATTGTAATAATGCAATATTAGCTGAACGGTTTGGATCATATTCAATTGCTTTAACAGTTGCTGTTACATTGTCTTTAACACGCTTGAAATCGATCAAACGGTATTGACGTTTATGACCACCACCACGGTGACGAACAGTAATGCGACCATAGTTATTACGGCCGGCAGTTCTGCTTTTTGATTCTAGTAATGATTTTTCAGGAGTTGATTTAGTAATTTCTGAGAAATCAGAACCAGTCATATTACGACGACCGTTAGTGGTTGGTTTGAATTTTTTAATTCCCACGTTGTTTTCCTCCTAGTTTACAAAATTTTAGATTATTCTTCGAATAATTGGATTTCTTTTGAGTCGGCAGTTAAAGTAACAATTGCTTTACGGCGTTTTTTAGTATAACCAGCATAGCGACCTTGACGTTTTAACTTACCTTTAACATTCATGATATTTACTTTTACAACTTTAACGCCAAAAATATCTTCAATAGCTTTTTTGACTTCAATTTTAGTTGCACGAGTATCAACGTCGAATGTGTAAACTTTGTTAGCCATTCTATCCATTGCTGCTTCGGTGATGACTGGGCGTAAGATAATATCTCTTGATTCCATTATGAAAGAGCCTCCTCTACTTGAGAAAGAGCTGCTTGAGTCATGACTAATTTATCATTGTTGATAACGTCAAGAACGTTAACACCTTTAGCTTCTACTACTGTAACATTTTGTAAGTTACGAGCTGCTAAAGCAACGAAATCATTGCCAGGTTCAAGAACTATTAATACTTTTTTGTTGATATCTAAGTTACTTAAAACTTCTTTGAAAGTTTTTGTCTTTGGTTGTTCGAAGCTAAGTGCATCGACCATAACCACGCTGTTATCCAATACTTTTTGTGAAAGTACTGATTTAAGAGCTAAACGGCGAACTTTTTTAGGTAATTTGTAACTGTATGAACGAGGAGTAGGGCCAAATACGACACCACCACCACGCCATTGTGGGCTACGGATAGATCCTTGACGAGCACGACCTGTACCTTTTTGGCGCCATGGTTTTCTACCACCACCTGAAACTGCACTTTTGTTTTTAACTGAATGAGTTCCTTGACGTAATGATGCACGTTGCATGATTACGGCGTCAAAAATGACATTGTCGTTAGGTTCGATTCCAAAAATAGCGTCGTTTAATTCAACTTCACCATTTTTAGTACCATCTTGTTTTAATAATGCGACTGTTGGCATTTTGAAATTCCTCCTTCCTGTTATTTAGCGTCTTTTGTGACGTTTTTAATTGTAACTAATGTTTTGTTTGCGCCTGGTACGTTACCTTTAATCAAGATAACATTACTATCAACGTCAACACGAATAATTTCCAAGTTTTGGACAGTTACGCGTTTGCCACCCATGCGACCTGGTAATCTCTTACCTTTGAATACACGGTTAATAACGGCACCCATTGAACCAGGACGACGATGATAACGAGAACCATGAGTCATAGGACCTCGTGATTGTCCCCAACGTTTGATATTTCCTTGGAAACCATGTCCCTTAGACGTACCCGTAACGTTAACGATATCGCCAGCTGAGAATGTATCAACTTTAATTTCGTCACCTACGTTATATTCTCCAAGCTCAACATCGTTAATTTCACGAACGAAGCGCTTAGGAGTAGTATTTGCTTTTGCTGCATGACCTTTAGCAGGTTTGTTTGTTAATACTTCGCGCATGTCTTGGTAACCTAATTGAATTGCTTCGTAACCATCGTTTTCAATTGTTTTCAATTGTAAAACAACGTTTGGCGTAGATTCAATCACTGTAACTGGTACCAATTCACCATTTTCAGTAAAAACTTGTGTCATACCTACTTTTTTTCCTAAGATTCCTTTTGTAGTCATGAGTACACCTCCAATATGTTTGTATTTTTATTTTTGTAACTCTGTTTTATAATTTGATTTCAATATCAACGCCACTAGGTAAGTCAAGTTTCATCAATGAATCAACTGTCTTAGGTGTTGGGTTAACGATATCAATCAAACGTTTATGTGTAAGCATTTCGAATTGTTCACGTGAATCTTTATGCTTATGTGGTGAACGTAAAACTGTGTATAATGTACGTTCTGTTGGCAATGGAATTGGTCCAGAAATTGTTGCCCCTGTTCTTTTTGCAGTTTCAACAATCTTGTCAGCAGATTGGTCTAAAATACGGTGTTCGTAAGCTTTTAAGCGAATACGAATTTTTTGTTTTGCCATTTTGTTCCCTCCTTCGTCTATTTTAAAAATAAGACTAGCTCCGTGTAAGTGACCGACACACCTTGCGTGGCAAAGCTGCCGGGCGTGTCGCAATCTTTCACATCTTAGCTCATTCTATGAAACCCTATCGCAGGGCGTAATACGCCATCTGTTTTTGGGTACTTATCTATACTACTAGAGATAAAGCCTTATGGCAAGTGCTTTCTTATTTTTTTTCAAAGTTTCTCATTATATAATCATAATTAACATTTTTAAAACTTTTTTTATTTTCCAAATGTTATTTTACCACAAAAAAAGAAGCTATCAACAAGTGATAACTTCTTTTATAATTCAGACCAACTAATTAATCAGTAGCTGTTCCGTTTTTCTTCATAATTTCTTCTTGGATTGATTTTGGTACAGCTTCGTAATGATCAAATGTCATTGTGAATGTACCACGTCCTTGTGTAGAAGAACGTAAAGTAGTTGCGTAACCGAACATACCTGAAAGAGGAACCATTGCGTTAACAACTTGTGCATTTCCGCGAGCTTCCATACCTTCAACACGTCCACGACGAGCAGTTACATGTCCCATAACATCACCTAAGTAATCTTCAGGAGCGACAACTTCAACTTTCATCATTGGTTCAAGAATAACAGCACCAGCACTCTTAGCAGCTTTTCTCAATGCCATTGAGGCAGCTACCTTAAATGCTGATTCGTTAGAATCGACATCATGATATGATCCATCATATAACTTAGCTTTAACATCAATAAGTGGGTAGCCTGCAAGAACACCATTTTGCATAGCTTCTCTCAAACCTTGTTCAACTGAAGGAATATATTCACGAGGAACAACCCCACCGACGATAGCGTCTTCGAATGCGAAACCGCCACCCTCTTCATTAGGTGAGAATTCAACTGTAACATCACCATATTGACCTTTACCACCAGATTGACGAACGAATTTACCTTGTGCAGAAACAGTTTTTGTAAATGTTTCACGGTAGGCAACTTGTGGTTCACCAACAGTAGCTTCAACGTTAAATTCACGTCTCATACGATCAACGATGATATCCAAATGCAATTCACCCATCCCAGCGATTAAAGTTTCACCAGTTTCAGGGTTAGTTTCAGCCTTGAATGAAGGATCTTCTTCTGCTAGTTTTTGTAAACCGATATCCATCTTATCTTGATCAGCTTTTGTTTTTGGTTCGATAGATACTTGGATAACTGGTTCAGGGAATTCCATTGATTCAAGGATTAATGGATGTTTTTCATCCGTTAATGAATCACCAGTTGTCGTATTTTTCAAACCAATAGCAGCAGCAATATCACCAGAGAATACTTCAGGAATTTCATTACGGTGATTTGAATGCATTTGAAGGATACGACCAACACGTTCACGCGTGTCTTTAGTAGAGTTCAAGACATAAGAACCAGCTTGTAATGTACCTGAGTAAACACGGAAGAATGTTAAACGACCAACGAAGGGATCCGTTGCAATTTTAAATGCTAAAGCAGCGAAATCTTTGTCATCACCGGCTGTGATTTCAACTTCTTCATCTGTTTTAGGATCTACTGCGTTATAAGGTTTAACATCTAAAGGAGATGGTAAGAAATCATTAACAGCATCCAACATCATTTGAACACCCTTGTTTTTAAATGCTGAACCAGCAAGAACTGGGTACATTTCAAGATTTAATGTTGCTTTACGGATAGCAGCTTTGATTTCATCTTTAGTAATTTCCACACCATCAAGATATTTTTCCATAAGCTTTTCATCAACATCAGCAACGGCTTCAACTAAAGCTTCGCGACGTTTTGTAGCTTCTTCTAAATATTCTTCAGGAACGTCAATACTTTCCCATGTAGCACCTAAATCTTCGTTATCATATAAATCGGCTTTCATTTCGATTAAATCAATAACACCTTCAAAATCATCTTCAGCACCAATTGGCATTTGGATAGGAACAGCATTTACTTGAAGACGATCTTTGATTGTGCCTACTGAGTAATCAAAATTAGCACCCATTTTATCCATCTTATTGATGAAAACGATACGAGGAACTGAATATGTTGTAGCTTGACGCCAAACGTTTTCAGTTTGTGGTTCAACACCAGATTGACCATCTAAAACAACAACGGCTCCATCTAAGACACGAAGTGAACGTTCAACTTCAATAGTGAAATCCACATGTCCTGGAGTATCGATGATATTAATACGATGTTCTTTCCATTCAGCAGTTGTTGCAGCTGATGTGATTGTGATACCACGTTCTTGTTCTTGTTCCATCCAATCCATTTGTGAAGCTCCTTCATGAGTTTCACCAATTTTATGAATTTTACCAGTATAGTATAAAATACGTTCAGTAGTTGTTGTCTTACCAGCATCGATATGAGCAACAATCCCGATATTACGCGTTTTTTCTAGTGGGAATTCGCGTTTATTTGCCATTTTGTAGTATCTCCTTTCGATTCTAAAATAGATTCAAAAAAATGACTACTATATCGATTATCAAAATCATATAATAGCCATTCTTTTATAAAATTACCAGCGGTAATGTGCGAATGCTTTATTAGCGTCAGCCATTTTATGTGTATCTTCACGTTTCTTAACTGATGCACCAGTATTGTTTGCTGCATCCATGATTTCTTTAGCTAAACGTTCTGGCATAGTATGTTCCCCACGTAAACGTGCGTAACTTACTAACCAACGTAAACCTAAAGTTGAACGACGATCAGGGCGAACTTCAATTGGCACTTGGTAGTTAGAACCACCGACACGGCGAGCTTTAACTTCAAGTACAGGCATGATGTTTTTCATAGCTTCATCAAAAACTTCATTAGGTTCGTTTCCTGTTTGTTCTTTAATCATTTCGAATGCATCATACAAGATCTTTGATGCAGTACCACGACGACCATCTAACATTAAACGGTTGATTAAACGTGTTACTAATTTAGAATTGTAAATTGGATCAGGCAATACTTCTCGTTTTGGAGCTGGGCCTTTTCTTGGCATCTAAATAACCTCCTTAGATTCTATTTTTATTAGAATAACTTTATTCTTATTTAGGTCTCTTTGCGCCGTATTTTGAACGACTTTGTTTACGATCAGCAACACCGGCTGTATCAAGAGCACCACGGATAACATGGTAACGTACCCCAGGTAAATCTTTTACACGGCCACCACGAATAAGAACAACACTATGTTCTTGCAAGTTATGTCCAATACCAGGAATGTAAGCTGTAACTTCAAGTAAGTTAGATAAACGCACACGCGCATATTTACGTAAAGCAGAGTTAGGCTTTTTAGGTGTCATTGTTCCGACACGAGTAGCAACCCCACGTTTTTGTGGTGCAGGATTATCTGTTTGAACTTTTTTGTAACTGTTATACCCGAAGTTTAATGCGGGTGCACCAGATTTTGAACCTTTAGAATTACGACCTTTACGAACTAATTGATTAATTGTTGGCATCTAAAGTTTCCTCCTTCCTTATTATAGGTTAATTGTTTTTTAAGTCCACACATCCAGGTGGTTCATTTTTTAATAATAAAAAATAACGTCCTAGACGTCTGTCTTATAATGCGCTGCTGTTATACAGAATCTCAACTATGTAGATGAATTAACTGTTCACAAAAAGCACCTTACACAGAATATCACGGTATTTAATATACGTCAATGGTATTTACACTAAAAAGCGTATTTTTTAATAGGAGGATTTAAATTATGTTAATTAGTTATTTATTTTTACTAGGTGCTTGCCTAGGTTCATTCATCACCTGCATTGCCACACGCTGTGCATTGAATCAGAATCAATTCAACAAAAGATCAATCTGCGACTATTGTGGTACAAAAATACCTTGGTTTGATCTAATTCCTATCTACGCTTATCTTAGATTACACGGACACTGTCGATTCTGCAAGGGAGAATTCCCAGCCTATTCATTTATTTTTGAATGTAGTTTGGCCGCCATGTTGCCCTTATCTTTCACTCAACTATCTCTTTTTGAATTTCTATTACTTATAACGTTCTTATTTTATTTAACTTTTCTATCAGCTATGGATTTCACTAACCGACTGATTTCTGGTCGCTTAACTATCGGTGGTGGAATACTATTCATCCTGTGGCATTATCTGTTATTTGGGTTTCCAGACTCACTAATAGCAATTAGCTTATTCAGTCTGTTTCTATTTGTCTTATGTTTTCAACAAAAGCTCGGCCTTGGCGATTTTATTTTACTGATTATCATTCAACTAACATTTGGTGTTCATTTTTGTTTGATTGCCACTCTTTTTGCTTGTATCAGCTCACTTATCTACTTTTTTACTGTAAAACAGAGTCGATATCAATTTTTCCCATTTGTCCCACATATAACGTTTGGCGTTTATATTACTATTGCGTTATCTTTCTTCATATAAATAAAAAAGCTAAGCAAATTTGCTTAGCTTTTACTTTAATCTTCGATTGCGTCATTCAAATGACCATAATTGAATAGAATATTTAAGATAACAGCCGACAGACTACCGACAACAAGTCCATTACCAAAAATGGTCTGGATTGTTAAGGGTAATGCTTGGAGTAATGCTGGTTGTACTGTTACACCAAGTCCTAAGCTGACCGAAATACCGATAATTAATAAATTACTATTACTACCTTCAACTTCGCGCAACATTTTAATACCTTGTGCACCAACCATACCGAACATAACTAACATAGCACCACCTAAAACGGCTGCTGGAATGACAGTTGCTGCTGCACCAATTTTAGGAAGTAACCCTAAAGCAATTAAAAAGAACGCTGAAAAATAAACAGGTTTCTTCGTTTTAATTCCTGATAGTTGCACAATTCCAACATTTTGTGAAAATGTCGAGTATGGGAACGTATTAAAGATACCACCTAAAACAGCTGCGATACCTTCAGCACGGTACCCTTTTTTTAAATCATCTTTTCTGATTGGACGACCAACGATATCTCCCAGCGCAAAAAATACACCAGTTGATTCAATCATAGTTGTTAACGCTGCTAATATCATAGTCACAATTGATGACCATTCAAATTTAGGGGCAGCAAACATAAAAACATGGGGTAATTGAAACCAATTAGCTTGGCTAACTGGGTCTAATGTTACTTTTCCCATAAATGAGGCAACGACCACACCAACTAAAATACCAATTAAGATACCCACTTGTTGAATGAATCCGCGGCCCCAAATGTTCAAGCCTAAAATAACGGCAATGGTTACACCTGCAACTATTAAGTTAGGGATACTACCAAATGATTTGGCTGTCACATCCCCACCGCCCATGTTGGTAAAGGCAACTGGAATTAACGTTAATCCGATTAACGTAATTAATGATCCTGTCACTACTGGTGGGAAGAATTTTCTAATGTTTGCAAAGAATCCCGAAATTAGAAATATAAAAATACCAGCAGCAATAATTGATCCATACATTGTTCCTAATCCAAAATGTTTTCCTACTGCAGTCAATGGTGCAACGTATTCAATCGCGCACCCAAGTACTACAGGTAAACCAATGCCAGTAAAACGTGTGCGTTTCAATTGTAATAATGTTGCAATCCCACACATGAAAATATCCATCGAAACTAAATAAGTAATTTGTTTTGTACTAAACCCAAGTGCAGCCCCAACTAATAATGGTACCAAAATGTCGCCTGAATACATGGCTAATAAATGCTGTAATCCTAATATTGCTGCTCTAAAATTTGATAAATTAGATTCATCCAAACTACTATTTTCTAATTCCGTGCTATTCTTCATTTGATCCTCCACATTATCTTTCACACTAATAAGTCGGATTTTCTATGGATTTCATGCCTAATACATGCTTGCTTTAACTCACATATAGTCCGGAATTTACGGCTCCGGGTAGAAACTAGCATCCATATCATGACATTATATAGGTGATCAGTATTTTTTATTGTATGACAATATTAACACAGTCTATTTACCCATACAATGGTTTGCGGACGTTATTAAAATGTAAGCGTTAATTGTTCGCTAATAAAGCACAAAAAAAAGAACAACTCTTAAATTAATAAGAATTGTTCTTTTTTAGCTATGACGTTAATCGTTCACGCTAGCTTCTTCTTCTTTCATTCGTTTCTCAATATCTGAGATTGAATAAACATTAGCTGAAATTGAACCTGTTTCTTTTGGTTTAATTTGACGGTAATCTGGCATACCAGTACCGGCAGGAATAATCTTACCAATAATAACATTTTCTTTCAGACCAATTAATGGATCATTCTTACCGCGAATAGCAGCATCCGTAAGAACACGAGTTGTTTCTTGGAATGATGCAGCTGATAAGAAACTGTTTGTTTCTAGAGATGCTTTAGTGATACCAAGTAAGACAGGACGTGAAGTAGCTGGAATGCCACCTTTGATCAATGTCTTATAGTTATCTTCTTTAAGATCCATGATATCCATTAAAGTACCTGGTAATACATTTGTGTCACCGGGATCCATAACGCGAACCTTACGTAACATTTGACGAGACATAACCTCCACATGCTTATCAGAGATTTCTACCCCTTGCATACGATATACTTTTTGAACTTCACGAAGAATATAATTCTCCGTAGAAAGAACATCACGAACTTGAATTAATTGTTTAGGATCAATTGAACCAACTGTTAGTGCTTCACCACGATGAATTTTATCACCTTCGGCAACTTTAAGAACAGCAGTATAAGGTAAACTATATGTTCGTGTATCAGTTTCACCTTTAACTGTTACTTCTTTAGTACGTTCAGCAGGATTTTCTTCAATTGCTTCAATCATACCTGTTACTTCTGTAATTTCAGCACGACCTTTAGGATTACGTGCTTCGAAGATTTCTTGAACACGAGGTAACCCTTGTGTAATATCATCTCCAGCAACCCCACCAGTATGGAAAGTACGCATTGTTAATTGAGTTCCGGGTTCACCGATTGATTGAGCAGCAACAGTACCAACTGCTTCACCAACTTCAACCTGATCACCAGTAGCCATATTACGACCATAACAATGTTCACAAACCCCATGCTTAGTGTTACATGTAAATGCTGAGCGGATAGTTACTTGTTCGATTCCAGCAGCGATAATTGCTTGCGCTTTGCTTTCTTCGATCATTTCGTTTGAAGCGACAATAACTTCACCAGTTTCAGGATTTTTAACGGTCTTCATTGCATAACGACCTAAGATACGGTCATACAATGGTTCGATCATTTCATTTCCTTCTTTAATAGCTGATACATCTAAGCCACGATCAGTGAAACAATCTTTCTCACGAATAATAACATCTTGAGCAACATCAACAAGTCGACGAGTCAAGTATCCAGAATCGGCAGTCTTCAAGGCCGTATCAGTCATACCTTTACGAGCCCCATGAGTTGAAATAAACATTTCCAACACTGACAAACCTTCACGGAAGTTAGAAATAATAGGTAATTCCATTGTTTTACCATTAGGAGCTGCCATCAAACCACGCATACCAGCTAATTGAGTAAAGTTAGAAATATTACCACGGGCTCCAGAATCACTCATCATTTGAATAGGATTTTGTGTGCCCAATGCTTCCATTAGTTTTTGTTGAATATCATCTTTTGCTTGTGTCCAGATAGCAATAACACGTTCATAACGTTCATCTTCTGTAATCAAACCTCGACGGAATTGTTTTGCAACTAAAGCAACTTGTTTATGAGCTTCTTCAATAATTGCAGGTTTTTCCTTTAAGTCAGTTACATCAGAAATACCAACTGTAATACCAGCATGTGTTGATTGATCATAACCTAAGTTTTTAAGACGATCTAACATCTTAGACGTTTCAGTTACTTTAAATCGTTTATAAACTTCAGAAATGATATCACTCAAGAATCCTTTTTTGAAAGGTAAAATAATTTCTTGTGCTTTAATAACATCACCAATATTTTGACCAGGTTCAACAAAATATTTGTCGGCTGTTTTATTAATTAAGTTATCATTCTTAGGTTCATTAATGTAGGCAAATTCATTAGGTAAAATTTCATTAAAGATTGCTTTACCAACAGTTGTTATCATAATGCGTTCTTTTTGCCAATCTGTAAATGGTTTACCTTCAGCAGCTAATGTTGCTGTTTGTAATCCAATACGAGTGTGCAAATGAACGTAACCATTACGGTAAGCCATTACAGCTTCGTTAGCATCTTTAAAGATCATACCTTCGCCTTCGCGGCCAGCTTCTTCCATTGTAAGGTAGTAGTTACCTAAAACCATATCTTGAGAAGGTGTTACAACTGGTTTACCATCTTTAGGTGCCAAGATATGATGAGCAGCTAACATAAGCAAACGAGCTTCTGCTTGTGCTTCATCAGATAAAGGTACATGGATAGCCATTTGATCTCCATCAAAATCAGCATTGTAAGCTTCACAAGCTAAGGGATGAAGACGAATTGCTTTACCATCAACTAAAATTGGTTCGAAAGCTTGAATACCAAGACGATGAAGTGTTGGTGCGCGGTTAAGGAGAACTGGATGTTCAACAATAACTTCTTCTAAAACATCCCAGATATCTTCATCGCGACGATCAAGTTTACGTTTAGCATTTTTAATATTTGAAGCCATTTCACGTTTAACAAGTTCTTTCATCATAAATGGTTTGAATAATTCCAAAGCCATTTCACGAGGAATACCACATTGATTCATTTGTAACGTTGGTCCAACAGCAATAACTGAACGGCCTGAATAATCAACACGTTTTCCAAGTAAATTTTGACGGAAACGTCCTTGTTTACCTTTCAACATATGTGAAAGAGATTTCAATGGTCGGTTACCAGGTCCAGTAACTGGACGGCCACGACGACCATTATCAATCAATGCATCAACAGCTTCTTGTAACATACGTTTTTCATTTTGAACAATAATACCAGGAGCGTTCAAATCTAATAAACGTTTTAGTCGGTTATTTCGGTTAATAACCCGTCTGTATAAATCATTCAAATCAGAAGTGGCAAAACGGCCACCTTCTAATTGAACCATTGGACGTAAGTCAGGTGGAATAATAGGAACAGCATCCATAACCATCCATGCAGGTTCATTTTCAGAAAGTAAGAATGCTTCTAAAATGTCCAAACGACGAACAGCACGTGTTCTCTTTTGGCCAGTAGCATCTTTCAATTCTTCTTTTAATTCTTCAGATTCACCAGCAAGATTAACATCACGTAATAAATGACGAATAGCGTCAGCACCCATTCCAGCTTCGAATTCAGTCCCGTATTCTTCACGTTTTTCACGATATTCACGTTCTGTTAATAACTGTTTCTTTTCAAGAGGTGTGTTACCAGGTTCAGTAACAACGTAAGAAGCAAAGTAGATAACTTCTTCCAAAGCACGAGGACTCATGTCTAAGACAAGACCCATACGACTTGGAATTCCTTTAAAGTACCAGATATGTGTAACTGGTGCAGCTAATTCAATATGACCCATACGTTCGCGACGTACTTTAGAACGAGTAACTTCAACACCACAACGATCACAGACGATACCTTTATAGCGAATACGTTTGTATTTACCACAGGCACATTCCCAATCTTTTGTTGGTCCAAAAATACGTTCATCGAATAGTCCGTCTTTTTCAGGTTTTAATGTACGATAATTGATTGTTTCGGGCTTTTTAACTTCACCATATGACCAGCTTCTAATCTTATCAGAAGATGCTAAGCCAATTTGCATGCTATCAAATTTATTGACATCGATCAAAGGACCGACCTCCCTTTAGTTTTATAGTGTGTTGGATTTCTCAAACTAAGCATTAGCTTCATCCACACAAATTTGAGTTCAGTAACTAAGCCAAAATTATTCTTTGTTCATTTCAGCAGCCATTTTTTCGGCTTCTTCTTTAGCTTTTTTCTCTTTTTGTTCATTAGCTAATTTGCTTAACGCATCCACATTAACGATATCATCATCGTCATCATCCATGTCACGTAATTCAATTTCAGTCTTTTTAGCATCAAGTACTTTCATATCTAATCCTAATGACTGTAATTCTTTAACAAGAACACGGAATGATTCAGGAACACCTGGTTTAGGAATTGGTTCGCCTTTGACAATTGCTTCGTATGTTTTCACACGACCCACAACATCATCAGATTTATACGTTAAAATTTCTTGTAACGTGTAAGCAGCACCATAAGCCTCAAGTGCCCAAACTTCCATTTCACCAAAACGTTGTCCACCAAATTGTGCTTTACCACCTAATGGTTGTTGCGTTACTAATGAGTATGGTCCTATTGAACGAGCATGGATTTTATCATCAACCATGTGAGCAAGTTTCATATAGTACATAACACCTACAGAAACACGGTTATCAAATGCATCACCTGTACGTCCATCATATAAGATTGTCTTACCATCATCTGAAATTCCAGCTTCTTTAAAGACATTCCAGATATCTGAATCGCGAGCACCATCAAAAACTGGTGTTGCAACATGGATACCTAATTTACGAGCAGCCATACCTAAATGAAGATCTAAAACTTGTCCAATATTCATACGAGAAGGAACACCCATGGGATTCAAAAGAATATCAACTGGTGTACCATCTGGCATGTAAGGCATATCTTCAGAAGGGACAACGATTGAAACAACCCCTTTGTTACCATGACGTCCAGCCATCTTATCACCCACACGTAACTTACGTTTTTGTGCAATGTAGATACGAACCATCATATTAACACCAGGACTTAATTCATCCCCTGCTTCACGAGTAAAGATTTTAACATCTTGAACAATACCGCCACCACCATGAGGAACTTTCAATGAAGTATCGCGTACTTCACGAGCCTTTTCTCCAAAGATAGCATGTAATAAACGTTCTTCAGCAGATAATTCAGTAACCCCTTTAGGTGTTACTTTACCAACTAAGATATCACCATCATTAACTTCAGCACCAATACGGACGATACCAAATTCATCAAGATCTTTTAATGAATCTTCACCAACATTAGGAATTTCACGAGTAATTTCTTCAGGTCCTAATTTTGTATCACGTGCTTCTGATTCAAATTCTTCAATATGAATTGATGTGTAGACATCATCACGAACAAGACGTTCGTTAATGATAACAGCATCTTCAAAGTTATAACCATTCCAAGTCATAAAGGCAACTAATGGGTTTTGGCCTAAAGCTAATTCCCCATTTTCCATTGAAGGACCATCAGCTAAAATTTCATCAGCATCAACATGATCGTTTACACGAACAATTGGACGTTGATTGTAGTTTTTACCACCATTTGAACGATGGAATTTCATTAATTTGTATTTATCTAAAGCGCCATCTTCACGACGAACACGAATTTCACGTGCATCAACGTATTCAACAGTACCTTCGTTTTTGTTAATTAAAGCGACACCAGAATCATGAGCTGCCTTATATTCAATACCTGTACCAACAAGTGGTGAATGAGGATTGATTAAAGGAACAGCTTGACGTTGCATATTGGCACCCATCAAGGCACGGTTAGAATCATCATTTTCCAAGAAAGGAATACATGCTGTAGCAACAGCCACAACTTGTTTAGGTGAAACATCCATGTAATCGACTTTATCAATACCGATTTCGATATTTTCTGAACGATTACGAGCCATAACGAGTTCATTTACAAATGAATCATCTTCATTTAATGGTGAGTTAGCCTGTGCAATAACATAGTTATCTTCTTCATCAGCAGTCAAGTAATCGATTTTATCAGTTACTTGATGTGATTCCCAGCTCACACGACGATAAGGTGTTTCAATAAAACCATATCGGTTAACACGTGCATAACTTGATAAACTATTAATCAAACCAATGTTAGGTCCTTCAGGCGTTTCAATTGGACACATACGACCGTAATGCGTGTAATGAACATCACGAACTTCATATCCAGCACGATCACGAGTCAAACCACCAGGTCCTAAGGCAGAAAGACGACGTTTATGTGTCAATTCACCAAGTGGATTAGTTTGATCCATGAATTGTGATAATTGAGATGAACCAAAGAATTCTTTAATAGAAGCCACAACAGGACGAATGTTAATCAATTGTTGTGGTGTAACAGTTGTTGTATCTTGAATTGACATACGTTCACGTACAACACGTTCCATACGTGATAAACCAATTCTAAATTGATTTTGTAGTAATTCACCAACTGAACGAATACGACGGTTACCTAAATGATCAATATCATCCACAGAACCAATATTTTCTTTTAAATTAAAGAAATAGTTCATTGAAGCAATAATATCAGCAGGTACAATATGTTTGTATTGTAAGTCAATATTGCCATTACCAATCATTGGCATCTCACGTTCTGGGTCTACTTGAGAATAAACCTTAACGATTTGAAGTACCATAGGTTCAGTAACAACACCATCTTCTGATGGGTGGTATGTGACCGTCTTGAAATCTTGACGATCAAGATATGGTGCTAAAGTTTCCATAACTTGTTTATCAATTACGGTATCTTTTTGTGCAAGTACTTCACCAGTATCTGGATCAGCCAATGTTTCAGCTAATGTTTGGTTCAATAAACGTGTTTTCAAGCTTAATTTTTTATTAATTTTGTAACGACCAACTGGAGCTAAGTCGTAACGTTTTGGATCAAAGAAACGAGCTGTCAATAAACTACGTGAGCTATCAGCTGTTTTAGGTTCGCCGGGACGTAGACGTTCATAAACATCTTTTAAAGATTCTTCAACACGTGAATCATCCGTATTTTTATGAACATCTTTTTCAAGTGTTAGCATTAAGCTATCATTGTTACCCAACATTTCAATAATTTCATCATCAGAACCAAATCCTAAAGCGCGGACCAATTCAGTTAATGGAATTTTACGTGTACGATCAATACGTACATATGAAATATTTTTAGCATCTGATTCATATTCTAACCATGCACCACGGTTAGGAATAACAGTTGTGCCATATGTTTCACGGCCATTTTTATCTAATGAACCATTGTAGTAAACCCCTGGTGAACGAACTAATTGAGAAACAATAACTCGTTCAGCACCATTAATGATAAATGTTCCTTGTTCTGTCATTAATGGGAAATCACCAAAGAAAACATCTTGAGATTTAATTTCGCCAGTTTCATGGTTAGTTAAACGTAATGTAACATGTAATGGAGCCGAATAGTTCGCATCATGTGCGCGTGCTTCATCTACAGTGTATTTAGGTTCTAATAATTGGTAATCAACAAATTCTAATGATAAGTTACCAGCAAAATCGTCAATTGGCATGATGTCTTCAAACATTTCACGAAGACCTTCATCCAAGAACCATTGGTAAGAGTCACTTTGAATTTCGATTAAATTAGGTAAATCTAAAACTTCTTTGATACGTGCGTAACTTCTACGTGTACTGTGTTTACCGTAGTTTACTAAATGTCCAGCCAAATTAGTCACCTCTCAAATTTATTCTGTAAACCTGCCAAAGTCCGATGATTTTATATTACAGTTTGATTACAAATTGCATACTAGACGAAAAAATCGGTTTTTTTGGCAAAAGAAAAAACAAAAACAGTTTATTTATTTTTAAATAATCACCATTTTTGTCTCTCTATAAGGCTTCTTACGGACAATAGATCGTAATCAGCTATAAAAATTCACAGTATTATACATTTAATTATCATATACGCTATTGAATCGGATGTCAACAGTTCGTGCTCATTAAGTCATCGTCACAAATTCTTCAGCACTCGTTGGGTGAATAGCAACTGTATCATCGAAATCTTTTTTAGTTGCGCCCATTTTAATTGCTACTGCAAATCCTTGTAGCATTTCGTCCATGCCTTCTCCAACACCATGTAATCCAACAATTCGTTCATCTTTACCAACCGTAATTAACTTCAGGTTTTCCTTCACCTTACTATCACCTAAACTATAACGCATTGGTGTAAATGATGATCGATAAATTTTTAGATTTTCTTGACCATATTCTAAAGTTGCTTCAGCTTCAGTTAAACCAATCGTTCCAGCAACTGGATGTGAGAATACCACTGTGGGTACCAATTTATAATCTAAATGTTCCGTAGGTTTATTATTAAACACACGCTCCATTAATCTTCGGCTAGCTGCAATTGCAACAGGTGTTAAGTCAAGTTTACCAATAACATCCCCAGTCGCATAAATACCAGCAACTGATGTATTTTGATACTCGTCGACCACAATAGTACCATTATCATTTAATTTAATATTTGTGGCAGAAATATTCATTTTATCGGTAACTGGTCGGCGGCCAACCGCCCAAATAACACAATCTACGACCAATGAGTCATCATTGGTAATAACTTCATATTTACCATCACTTCGCCGTTTCAACTCTGTCACCTTTGAGTTAAAACTAATATCAATTCCATTTTCTATATACGTTTCTGTTACATTTGTTGAAATTAATTCATCAAAATTAGGTAACAACGTGTCGTATTTTGCATACATGTGAACTTTTGACCCTAGTGCATTCAACGTTCCAGCAAGTTCAGTACCAATATAACCGTTTCCGATAACCGCAACTTTAGCAGGTAATTCTTTCAAATCATCAAAGAATTGATTAGATTCAATCCCATACGTTGCGCCAGGAATGTCGGGTATATTGGGTGTTCCACCAGTTGCAATTAGTATGTGCTCTGAGACATATTTTGAGCCATTAACTTCAACTGTTTGATTATCAATAAATTTTGCATAGCCTTTAATGACTTGTACCTGATTTTTATCTAAATTTCTGAAATATGCGCCATGTAATCGTTCAATATATGCAGAACGGTTAGCAACTAATTTTTCAAAATCAAGTTGCGGCTGTTGTTTAGTAAACCCATAATCAGTAGCTAAATCAAAATCTTGTGCTAACGCTGCTGCAGACCACATAATCTTTTTAGGTACACATCCAACGTTGACACAAGTTCCACCAATTTCATTTCCTTCTATTAAAATTACTTTTTTTCCAAAAGAACCAGCTCGATTTGCTGCTGCAATTCCAGCAGAGCCTCCACCAATTACAATAAGATCTATTTTTTCCATAGATAACACTCCTTTTCTAGTGATAAAAAAGGTGCAACTACATGAATAGTTACACCTTTTTAAGTTTACTTCACTGCTACTTTAGTTTTTGATTCTTTAATCGTTACTTTGATAACACCTTTTACAGCACCAATTGTAATATTATCATTATCTTTTATTTGACCAGAAAGAAGAATATCACTTAGACGGTCCTCAACTTCTGTTTGTAATGCACGACGAATGGGTCTAGCACCATATTCTGGATCAAACCCTGCCTTAGCAATCACATCAATTGCTGCAGGTGATATTTTAACCTTAATATCTTGTTCCTTCAACCTATCAATAACTTCTTTAGTCATCAATTTCACAATCTCATGTAATTCAACTTTAGTTAATGAATGGAATATAATTGATTCATCAATTCGGTTTAAAAATTCTGGACGAAAGGCTTTTTTAAGAGCCGCGCGAATTTTTCCAGACATTGCCTTATATTCATCTTTTTCAGATTCTACACCAAATCCAACAAACTTCTCATCACGAACGGCAGTTGCACCTAAGTTAGATGTCATAATGATAATTGTATTTCTAAAATCAATACGACGTCCTTTAGAATCTGTTAAGTATCCATCATCTAACACTTGAAGTAAAATATTAAAAACATCAGGATGCGCTTTTTCAACTTCATCCAAGAGAACAACAGAATATGGTGTCTGACGAACTTTTTCAGTCAATTGTCCACCTTCATCATATCCAACGTAACCTGGTGGCGATCCAATCAAGCGACTTGTACTATATTTTTCCATATATTCCGACATATCCACTCGAATCATTGCTTCTTCAGAGCCAAACATAGCTTCAGCAAGTGCCTTAGCTAATTCAGTTTTACCAACACCCGTTGGCCCAAGGAACATGAATGAACCAATTGGTCTTGCTGGATTTTTCAATCCGCTTCTAGCACGTCGAATAGCCTTTGCAATTGAGCTAACTGCCTCATTTTGACCAATAACACGTTTATGCAAAATGTCTTCAAGATGAATTAAGCGATCACTTTCACTTTTATTCAATTGTTGTACTGGAACACCTGTCCAATCAGAAACAATTCCTGCAATTTCTTCGCTAGTTACCTTTATATCATAATGTTCTGCACTAGACTTAACGGCAGCATTTTTTTCGGCTTCTAAATCTTCAACCTGCTTTTTAACACGCATTTCTTTTGTACGAATACCCGCAGCTAATTCAAAATCTTGCTGACTAACTGCATCATCTTTTTGTTGACGCAATTCGTCAAGTTGATCTTGTTTTTTACTTAATTTTGATTTAGTCCTTGGGCGCTCAATACGAACCTGAGCAGCGGCTTCATCCATTAAATCAATCGCCTTATCAGGTAGGAATCGATCAGTAATATATCGATTACCCATTTCTACTGCTGCTTCAATTGCATCATCGGTAATTTGCACGCGATGATGTGCCTCATATTTAGGTCGGAGTCCCTTTAAAATATCAACAGTCTGTGCTTCTGTTGGTTCTTTGATTGTGATTGTCGCAAAACGTCGTTCCAAAGCAGCATCAGATTCAATGTATTTTTGATACTCATCTAATGTCGTTGCACCAATAACTTGAACTTCACCACGAGCCAATGCAGGTTTTAATATATTAGATGCATCTATTGCACCTTCTGCACCCCCTGCACCAATTAACGTGTGTAATTCATCAATAAATAAAATAACATCTTTAGTCGTGTATACTTCTTTCAATATTTTCTTTAACCGATCTTCAAATTCACCACGATATTTTGTTCCCGCAACTAATGATCCCATATCAAGCATCATTAATCGTTTTCCAATCATGTCTTCAGGAACGTTTCCGTCAACTAATCGTTGAGCAAACCCCTCAGCGATTGCAGTCTTACCAACACCAGGTTCACCAATTAACACTGGATTATTCTTAGTTCGACGACTCAATACTTGAGTTAATCTTTTCACTTCAGAATCTCGACCAATTACAGGGTCAATCTGCTTATCACGAGCCATTTTAGTCAAATCACGTGCTAATTCATCTAATGTAGGTGTTCCCTCTTCTGGAGTTTGTTTACCACGATTCTTTTGTCTCATCTGAACTTCACTGACACCAAGTTGACGGAAAATCATTTTACGTACCTGCTTAACATCAGCACTTAATCCGCCCATAATTCTTGATGATAATATTTCATTATTACTTGTTAGCGCTAGTAAAAGATGCTCTGTACCCACCTTACTTGCATTTAAATTTTTAGCTTCATCGTTAGCAATTGATAAAATCATTTTTGCTTTTGGTGAGTAAGGTAAATAATTATCATTTTTATTTAATCTCAATGATCCATAACCAGTGAATCTTTCGATTTCTTCCATTATATCTTCTGGATCAACATTAAATTGTTTCAATACTTTATCTGCAATACCATTTTGTACTTCAGACAAAGCCAAAAGTAAATGTTCAGTACCAACGGCTTGTTGACGATAGTGTTTAGCAGCTTCCTGTGCTCGAATAAGAACTTCTTTTGCACTCGGCGTAAATAAATTATCCATATTATTACCTCTTTCTACTCTTCATATCGTAAGCGATTAATTAAATTAATCAACATTTTAGCGCGTATCATATTTTCTGATTCTGTATCCATACCAAGAAAAACATCTTTCTTTATTATAGCTAAAACTAAATTTGATTCTTTTTTTGTCAATGTCTTCTCATCATATAAACTTTGAATAATATCGTAACCTTCTTGTTGGGATACGTTTGTACCAATTAAATTTTCTATTGTTTGAATAAATTCTTGATCTACAAAAAGATTTACCTTTTCTATCCTAATATATCCACCGCCACCACGTTTACTCTCTACTACATATCCATTTTGAATAGTAAATCGCGTGTTAATAACATAATTTATTTGCGATGGTACACAATTAAATAATTCAGCAACTTCAGAACGTTTAATGACTATTTCTTTTTCGTCTAAAAGAATTTTCTTAAAATACTTCTCAATCACATCAGAAATATTCTGACCCTGCATATTCATCACCTCAAATAGTTTGACTAATGTTGACTTTCATTATACGAAATATAAATTAAAATTGAAAGTTATTTGTCCTAAACAAAAAAAGGAATTTAAACATAAAGTTTAAATTCCTTTTTCAATTAATCGGGAAAACAGGATTCGAACCTGCGACCCCCTGGTCCCAAACCAGGTGCTCTACCAAGCTGAGCTATTTCCCGAACACAAAAAAATGCACCCAGTAGGAGTCGAACCTACAACCTTCTGATTCGTAGTCAGACACTCTATCCAGTTGCGCTATGGGTGCATTAAAAATATAAAATTAAAACAATAAATGGTGCCGAGGACCGGAATCGAACCGGTACGGTGATCACTCACCGCAGGATTTTAAGTCCTGTGCGTCTGCCAGTTCCGCCACCCCGGCATTTATTGAAAAGCGGAAGACGGGATTCGAACCCGCGACCCCCACCTTGGCAAGGTGATGCTCTACCACTGAGCTACTTCCGCAAAAAAATTAAAAAATGGTGCCGACTAGACGATTCGAACGCCCGACCCCCTGATTACAAATCAGGTGCTCTACCAACTGAGCTAAGTCGGCATAACTGAAAATGATGCGGGTGAAGGGACTTGAACCCCCACGTCTTACGACGCTAGATCCTAAATCTAGTGCGTCTGCCAATTCCGCCACACCCGCAGAATGTGGAATTGAAAATGAGCCGTGACAGGCTCGAACTGTCGACCCTCTGATTAAAAGTCAGATGCTCTACCAACTGAGCTAACGGCTCAAATGGAGGTTACAGGGCTTGAACCTGTGACCCTCTGCTTGTAAGGCAGACGCTCTCCCAACTGAGCTAAACCTCCAAATAATAAAAAAAGCATGGCAACGTCCTACCCTCGCAGGGGGCGACCCCCAACTACTCTTGGCGCTAAGAAGCTTA